>JASFBJ010000247.1 GCA_030149585.1 Desulfobacterales bacterium
GCCCTGGAACAGGTTTATAAAAAAACTAATTATCAAAAAATAAATAAAATTATCAAAAAATTAAGGGGAGACTTTTATTGATGCGCACAATAACTATTTTGATGCTTTGTATAATTATCAGCACGGCGATATCAGCTGCATCTCTTTGGTATTATGACAGCCATTACGTGGTTCATATAGCCGCTTTTGACTTGCGGGCGTATATTGATACGCTCAAAAAAAATTACGCTGATAAAAAAATTGATAAAGCCGAATTGAAGGCCAAAATTGATAATTTAGAAACCGTGTTGAAAAACGAGTCTGATCGAAAAGTTATTTTTCTTAAAGAGGTAATTGTCCATGGAAATATTGAAACGATTCAGATGCCTGATTAATGGTTTTGGGGCTGATTTTTTAAACAGAACTAAACAATTAAAAACAAAGCACCTGTTTTGTTTTGTTATTGGTATAGCCTCCATAACTTATGCTGGAGCGTCTATTCCGGCAAAACTTTCAATATCTCCGACAAATTCGGTTGGATATCACCTGTTTTTTTATAAAAAAAACTTCCGAAAATCCGACTTAAAGAAAAATACTATGGTCGTTGTACCGCTCTATACCAGGTTGATAGATAACTGCTGGCCTTGCCTTGCTGTAAAATATATCAAATGTGATGCAAACGATAAACTGCTGGCTGAAACAGGCTCTTTTTTCTGCAACGGTATTTATTTGGGAACGGCTAAATCGCACTCACAAAAAGGAGTGCCGGTTAAGGCTTTTACCTACGATGGAACGATACCGGAAAATTATTTTTTCGATATGGGAACCAATATTGACAGTTATGATTCAAGATATACAGGATTGGTGAGTAAAGATGATATCAAGGCTGTGGCAATACCTCTTTTTTAGTTTTTTAATAAGCATATTGGCTGTTTTTTCTGTTTTTGCAAATCAGACGAGGGAAAGTATGCAAAATTCTTTAAGTCCGAAAAAACAGCCGGATAGCGCCTTTTATGAGGATAAAAAAGATGGATGGTACTGGTATGAAATAGAACCTGAACAGTTAGAAAAAAAAGAAATCCCAAAATCTGACAGAAACGTTAATCTTAAAGCTTACACTTATGATGATTTGTGGAACATGTACCCGGATGATTTTCAGGAGTTGGTGGAACTGATTAAGAAAAAAGCTGTGCAATATCCCACAAAAGATAATGTCAAAGATTTTATGTTCCTGCAGGATATTGCCCGGCGTAAAGCAGTGGCTTTTGCCGGTGTTTTTACTTATGTGGCTCAAAATAGCCATGAGCTGACCACAAAAGATGTTTATCCGATCACCAAGCCCGGCCAGAGGGCGCGGGTTTCAAATATAATGCAGGAAAAAAATGGCACTATTATGGCTTCAAAAAAGGATTTTGCTTTGATTATGTTTTTTTCTGAGGATTGCAGTTACTGCCAGGCACAGCTTCCTATCCTGCAATATTTTACAGAAAATTTTCAGTGGCCTGTCAGAATGGTCAATATTGATACCAATCCCGCTGCCGCTGCCAGGTTCAATATTTCTATAACGCCGCAGGTAATCCTGGTTTACAAAAAAAACGGAGATTATATGCCTATCTCCAGCGGAGTTATATCTTTATCAGAGCTTAAAACCAAATTATATAGATCTATTAAGCTAATGCGTGGAGAAATAACCCCTCAGCAATGGTTTTTATATGAGTTTGAAAAAAACAAAAGCGCCGATCCTTTAAAATATGTGGGACAAAATGTTCAAATTAAATAGTTTTTTAATAACAGCGATAATTTTAATACCTTTAATAGCTGCCGGATGGGACGATGCGGATTGGAACAATGGTTATAACAGCGGCAATGCAGCCGGAACAGCTTTTGGTAAAAAAGTCGATGATCCGGAAAAAATCAACACCCGTTTTATCCAGCCGCTTACTTCCAGCGGAACTTTGATGCAAAGCTTTGATGGCTCGGTTTCTTTTAATGGACAGCTTTCTGCACCGTCATCAGATGCTTTTCTGGAAATCATGGTTGCTCCAGCCAAAACCGGTGATTTGACAACGGTTCTTTTGAGGCAGGATACAGATTTTGATGGTACTCCGGATTATGCTTACAACGTGCCGGTCCGGATTTCCGGTATATGCGCCAATGGGTTTATTTCTGCGGATGCCGGTTCCTGGAACAATCTGCATTATTATACCTGGGAAACCAATCCGGCCGGCGAAGTGACAATTGCCGAACAAACTTCCATTCTGGAATTAACAGCCTGTTACTGCATTAATGCCAGTTGCGGAAGCAATCTGGTTTGGTCTAGTTTAGGGGTAGTTTTGCGGGACATTGGAGCTGGAGTTGTAAGCGCTATCCATAAAACCAATCCTGATTATGCAATTACAGATGTCGATATTGCCGATACAACTATAACCTATTATGGGCAGGACTCTCAAAATATGGGAGCTGCCGGCAATGTATATGCCGGAGGAACGACACATCCGGAGGTTTATACTAATACCCCTGAAGATATAACAGGGGCCGGAGAAGCTGAATATAATAGCCAGATGAACGATGCAGACAGTTATGCTTACCTGGTTTCGAGTGCATCGGACAAAACGACCAGCACTATAAACTGTGTAATATGGAATGATATTCAGTTTACTCAGGATATTCTTCATCTTACAGATAATGGCACTGCTCATTGGCCTACGGATCATTTTATTGATATGCGCATTATCCGTAATTCTAATATTATTCAGTTTCAATGGAGGGGACGGAATTACGGCGGCGGTAGTAGTCTCTGCGGCCCTGATGGGTGGCAGAATACAGCAGTAGTTGATTTATTTTCATCCGGTTTAAGTTTTTTTAGTAATATCAATTATTATTATCATTCGCATTGGAGTGGTTGGGGTTGTGTTTCTGGAAACGGGACTGTGACGGGAATAAATTATACTGTTGCATCAAACGGTTATTGTCCTGCATATGGTTGTCAAAATCCTTCAGCCGACTGGAACTATTCATTAGATGTAACCAGAGATAATCCTCAGCTTATTTCTAACAATACCTGTGGAGGTATTGATGATTCTTGCAGTCTGATGGAAGAGAAAATTTGCAGTAGGGGTGGAAATTGTGTTTATACAGTAAAAAATTTTACTCCCACAGGTTTTACACCCTACCCTTTTTGTGAATCTATCAATACATCAATAGATTCTTATACTGTTTGTATGGATGGTTCTGCAGCCACGATTGTTAATAGCTCAAATACTTCGATAACGCTTGGTTCCGGGAATAATGTATGGTGGCGCATTGAAAAAACTTATTTATGTGAAAATTTCAATACTTTTAATTTTGATGATGCTGAAGAACGGTTAAATCAAATTAATAATACTATTACAGATAATGGTGCTGCTTTAAATTATCAGGATATCAATACTGATACAGGGGAAGTCACACCGTATAATATTGATTTACCTCCAAGAACAACTCCGGAAGCATGTGAAAAAGCATGCAAGCTAAGAGTCCCTATCCAGGATACACAGGCTGCAGAATCAGGGCATACTGCTCAATATAGAATTTCAACTAACAGCTATAAAGAGATTGTCAGGCGGTGCTGGGATGATGTTTGTACTGTAAAAGCTGGTGAAACTTTAATCCAGGATTGCACATGCCTTGATTATTTTGTTGAGGCTGTTTCTCTTATGCAGGCTATTGATGAGGCTGGATCTGATATGATTTGTTCTGAATCAGCACCGTAATAAAAAACAATTGACAATAAATTATTTATATTTTATTCAATATATAATAAAAATTTTAAATAGTTTTCTAAAGAAGTTATAAACTATATATTTAAAAAAAATATGGGATGATTTTTAAATGAAAAATAGTATTATAAGTATAGTTAATGCAAAGGGTGGTGTCGGGAAAAGTACCGCTACCTGCAACTTAGGAATAGCGCTATCTCGACAAAATAAAAATGTTCTTGTGATAGATTTAGATCCTCAAGCAAACACTACAAGTATTTTAATCCCACCAAACATTAATTGTCCTAATACTTTTTATGAATATATAAACAAAAGTGCTCCAATTGAAAAATGTATCTACCCAACGTTTGAAAAAAATCTATGGTGTTTGCCTAATGTTAGCGAGGCTAATAATTTAGAGCCGGATTTGATAAAAAAACAAAATTTTGAAGGTATTAGAAAAAGTCGTTCCTTTTTAAAAAAAACATATAATTTTATACTATGTGATTGTCCTCCGAACATGGGAACATGGGTTATGACAGCTCTATTTGGATCGGATTTTGTAATTATTCCGAATTTAGCAAACAGTACTTTTAGTATTGATGGTTTGTTAAAAGCTATTAAATTAATAGAGCAAATAAAACAAAAAGAAAATCCTAGTCTAAAATTTTTAAGACTCTTAATCAACCAGGTTGATAAAAGAAAATCGATAAGCAAGTTTAATATTGCTCAAATTTTTCAGTATTTTCCGAAAAATAAGGTATTTGAAACGATGATACCTACAAACGCTCCATTTGAAACAGCAGAAGCCCACAGGACAACTATATTTCAGGAGGCTCCTGCTTCTAATGGTTGTAAAGCATATCGTTGTTTAGCAAAAGAAATAATTAGCATTTTGGAAGATAAGAAAAACCGAAATGATCAGACAGAAGAATAAAAATGCTAAAATAAGGCTCATAGTTCAAGTCTAAAAAAATATAGGTTTTACGGTCTTAAGGCACGATCATGAGTAAACAAAAATTTGATATATCACCTTTCTTATTAGAAGCTTCTAATATAGTTGAGACTTTTGAAGATTCACCAAAGCCTCAATCTAAACCAAAACGAAAAAATACAATAGAAGCTTTCACAAAAACACCATCCCAACACCATTCCAATGGTATTCCAACGGTGTCCCAACACCATCAAAAAAAAATAATTTTATCGGAAAAGCAATCTATTGTATATGATTTTTTAATTCAAAATCAAAATAAAGGTATTTTTAATAAACCTTTTATTGAAAAAAATACAGGTGTTTCTTATGGAACGATAAGTGATATTATAAGAAAATTCAAAAAGTTAAACATATTGTCAATTACTTATAATAAATTTGCAAAAATTTATTATTATAAAATTAATGAAAATATTAAAATTAATAAATTTGATTTTAAATTCAAAATAAATGCCACAAGCCACCAACATGAATCCAATGGTATTCCAACTGGTTTTCAATACCATTCCAACACCATTCCAACACCATCCCTCTATAATAATAGTTATATAAAAAATATTAATAAAACAAATGATATAATAAATTTGATCCTTTCTGAAAAATTTGAAATGGGTTATTGGCGCCAAAAAAAATTAACCGCCAAACAAATAATCAAATGGATGGAAATAGCGGAATGCAACATGGATAATATCATTCAATATCTTTGCTATTGCCGTTTTGAAATGGTTGATCTTGATCTCGAAAAATC
>JASFBJ010000248.1 GCA_030149585.1 Desulfobacterales bacterium
CCTCAAGACCTTTCAGGGTATCCACGGTCAGATTAAACACTTTAAGATTGTACTGCCTACGCTCTTTTATGTCATCCTTGCTTTTACTGTAATCAATGCCGAAAAAAGTCTGAATGAAATGCTTATAATTGACAATGAATATTTTTCGCAGATTAAAATGTTTGATCTCATACCTGCTGCCTGGCAAGTTCTGTTCTATGAAGTGTGACAGAAGGGTTGTTTTTCCGCTGCTTTTGGGGCCGAAAATAAAAAGCAGGCTATCAGGTTTTTCCGATATCCACTGCTCCAGGAAAAATATTTCCTGCTTGCGGTTGATAAAGGCTGGTTCTTTTGTCCATTCCATCAGGTTTTCACTATTCAAAATTCAGCATCCTTCATAAAATATAAAAAGTAGTTTATATTTTACAGTTTTCGCTTTTTCGTCCCAATACGTTATAACCTTTGTTCTTTAAAACAGATGCCAGAGCTGTTCGGGCTTTTGTTTCACCGTGGACGAGTTTGATTGCATGCGGTTTTTCGGCTATTGACTCCACCCAGGATACAAGTCCATTTTGGTCGGCGTGTGCGGAGTAGCCTGAAAGCGTGTGGACATTTGCCTTTATGGATTTCTTTTCTCCGTCCAGATACACATAACCGCCAGGATATTTGCAGTATTTTTGAATTGTCCTTCCAGGTGTGCCTTTGGCCTGATAACCCACAAAACAAATGTCGTTTTCAGGCTGGTCTATGCCTGCTGTCAAATGATTGATTATTCTGCCGCCTGTACACATACCGCTGCCGGCAAGGATGACGGCCGGGCCGCTTGTGCTGCATAGCTTTTGATGATCCCTGTAATTACTGACAGCGTAAAGCCCTTTGAAATCAATGGGATGGTCGCCATGGGAGAGCAGATCTTTTGCTTCCTTATCCCAGTATTCAGCAAGATTTGAATAAACCTTTGTGATGTTCAGCCCCTTGAGCTGCATCAGGTGACATGAGCCTGTGACACAGTATTCTGCTCCAAGATGGTGGATCTGTGGTTTCATTTCATCATGGTATTTCAGAAAGGGCGGTTATGGTTTTATTGCCGGCATAAGGAATTTTTATGTCCCAAAAAAATATCATTATGCAGTGAGGTAATATCATCATTGAGCACCTCTACATCTACTGGGGATATCCATTTGACGGAATTTAACAATTCGTTTGGAAATCCTTTCAGTATTTTACAAGTTTCCAAAGGATCTGCCCACAAATCCTTTTCTTTTGCATCCTGAAATATTTCACGCCATTTAAATTCATATTTTTTTGCAATAAAAAGAATATCGACTATATCTTTCACATCCATCCTGCTCAGTGCACATAGTTTATTAGACAAAATATTACACCAGTTATCAATTTGATGAAATAGCACATGCTTTTGGATATCACCTTTATGATATTTTACATCATTTACAAAATCTATTTTTAAAAAAATTTCCTTTTTTTCAAGAACAAGCCTTATAAAAGAATCCGAAACAGCACCTATTTTTACGACCCATCTATCGCTTTCTTTTAATCTGTTAATAATCAATGTACTTTCTTTTTTAAAGTCAGGATTTGCGTTGACAAAAAAATCTAAATCATCAGAATATCGGTGGTTCAAATAACATCGAGAAAGTGCTGTCCCCCCTGTCAAATAAAAAGATGAACTGCTCTCCTGGATAAGATGCAGCACTTCACTTTGAAATGGATACAGTTTATTTTGATAGTATTTTTCTTGCGTAACGATATCGATTCCTTAAATCTTTTGGAAATAGCCGGCAAATAACCTTCTCGTCAAGAATTTCATCTTTAAGGGTGCTTAGAGAAAAGAGATTGAGCAATGTGTACCAGTCATGACTTGTTAAAAATCTTCTGTAAAGATCTATTCTGTCTCCTGGAATGAGTTCTGGTTGTCCTTCAAGTAATCTAAGCATATAAGCTATATCAACATTTCTGTCCCAGAATAATTTTTTTACTATTCGTTTTTTATCAAAGGATTCCTGCACAATCACCTGTGTTTTAGTTTTTAATTTTTTTGAGGAACAAAGTTTGTGAAAAAAGTGACATTTTTTATCTATTCTCGTCTCGCTCAAAGACACAGGGAAAAAATTCCTGTTAAAGCATCCTACTGGTCGTTTTTGGTTGCTGCAAGACAGTATGTTTTGTTAACTTATTTCACTCATAGTTTTCTGCATCAATTGCAAGTATTCCCGGAGTCTGCCATAAATTGCATTAAACTGATCTTCATTGTAAACATGGCTCATCCGGTTTCTATCGTTAATCATCTCTACTAGTCTCTCATAATCATTTTCATTGATATATTTTGTACGATAAAGTTGTTTCATGACCATTTTAGGGGACACAGCTTCAATGCCATGGATTTCATAAAAAAATTTTTTAATAGTTTTCCAGAACAGTTCTACGCTCACTTCAAATTTCTGTACCTGCCCGCTTTTAATTGTATCCTGCTCAATATCACCAAAGAAAGCCTTATCTATCATTATGGATTTTTCAAAAGTATTTAATGTTTTTCGCAGTGAAATTAATTTGTTTTCATATTTTCTGGTTTGTTCCATATAATAATATCCTCTGAAGCTTTCTTTTTAAATGATGGGGTAACCCTGGTAAAATCAATAAGGTCCACTTCCAAGGGGATAACAGCAGCATCAACAGCATTTCTGATTTTATGAAATAAATGGGTGGGAAGTTTATCATGACTGAGTAATCCGATATCTACATCTGCCCTTGAAGGGTGATGGGCTGAGACCCTTGAACCAAATAAAAACACCATCACCTTTTCAGTATCAATCTGGGAAAGAATAATTTTTTTGAGTTGATTTAGATATTTTTTATCGTAATCAATGTTTGTCATAATTTATTAAAATTTATTTTTTTATAATGGTGGACAAGCATAAAGAACATGACATCGTAGAGCATGGGGATGGGAATAGACATATTATTCTCGCTCAAAGACACGAAGGCACTAAAATTTCGTTCTTATTTCATCTACAAATGCAGAAAAATCATTTAATTTTTTTGTTATTATCGTGAATAAAATTTGTGTGTCAATATTTTCATATCTATGAACTACAAAATTACGAAACCTGATCATATCTGCATATCTATCACATGATTGAATTACTTTAATTTTCTCTAACTCCTGGAAGTTTTCAATTGATGAATTTCTGGGAGGAAGCTTCTTAATTGCCAGAATCCTTTCACTCACATCTACCATTATTTCTACACATACTGTTAAGGCACGTTCAACTGCATTTATTTTTAACGATGATTTTTTAAAATTTGAATACTCTGTTATCTTCCATTCATTGATTTCGCCCAGCTTTTGTTCAAGGAGTCTTAATTTTCTTTCAATTACACCGTTTATTTCCATTATGAATACCCCCTATAGGAAAGTTGTTTCTTCATCCAGATTATTTTATCTTCATATTCTCTACATGTGAGTGAATAAAACAGCGCATAATCATCAATTTTGTTTTCCCGGACAAAGAGCAATTTACCCTTTAAAACTTCAAAACGAAGAATTTCTGAAGCTGTATTTAATATACAGACATCACATCTGCAGTGTGTGTAGTTTTCAACCTTTTCTATTATTTTTAAAAGAAGCTTGGTTGTGATGTGAGTGTTAAAATACACCGCGATATCAATATCTGATGAGCCTTTAGCTTCCCCTTTTTGAGCAGATCCAAATATTAGAGCAAAATCTATTTCAACTATTTGCTCTAATATTTCTGATATTTTTTTAATAGAAAAATATTTATTTGACATTTTTTTCTCGCACATAAACACTAAGGGTTTGCGCAAAAGTAGTTTACACTTTTTAATGTAAAATTGTACTTCTCGTTCCCACGTTCCAACGTGGGAATGCATACCATATGTGGGTTCCCACGCTGGAGCATGGGAACCAGGCAAGAACCAGTATCTAAAAAGTGTAAACTAAGGAACAAGAAGGAAAGCCATAACAGATCAGCAATTTTGTCTTCTATTTTGCTCCAAGATGGGTTTTATTGCCGGCATAATGAATTTTTGTAAGTTCAAACTGATTTCAGATGATTAGGCGTGCCGCTTTTTCCGGTTCCTGATTAATCCAATACGTTATAGCCTTTGTTTTTTAAAACAGATGCAAGAGCTGTGCGGGCTTTTGTTTCACCATGAACGAGTTTGATTGCATGCGGCTTTTTAGCTATTGATTCCACCCAGGATACAAGTCCATTTTGGTCAGCGTGGGCAGAGTAGCCGGAAAGCGTGTGGACGGCTGCCTTTATGGATTTCTTTTCTCCGTCCAGATAAACATAAGCACCAGGATATTTGCAGTATTTTTGAATTGTCCTTCCAGGTGTGCCTTTGGCCTGATAACCCACAAAACAAATGTCGTTTTCAGGCTGGTCTATGCCTGCTGTCAAATGATTGATTATTCTGCCGCCTGTACACATACCGCTGCCGGCAAGGATGACGGCCGGGCCGCTTGTGCTGCATAGCTTTTGATGATCCCTGTAATTACTGACAGCGTAAAGCCCTTTGAAATCAATGGGATGGTCGCCATGGGAGAGCAGATCTTTTGCTTCCTTATCCCAGTATTCAGAAAGATTTGAATAAATTTTTGTAATATTCAGCCCCAGGGGAGAATCAATAAAAACAGGCGGTCTGTTTTCATTACAAATTTCAGGAAATATTTTATGATATCTGGAGTCTGAAAACAGCCTGTCCATTTCATAAACAAGTTCCTGGGTGCGTCCGAGTGCAAATGCCGGTATAAAAACTTTACCTCTGTCCCACAGTGCCCTGGTCAGCATGGTTCCAAGATTGCGTACGCTTTGATCTCTTTTTTCGTGAAGCCTGTCGCCATAGGTTGATTCGAGTACAAGAAGATCAGCAGGCTCAGGAATTTCCGGATCAGGCAAAATGGGTGTATCTTTTGACCCCAGGTCTCCTGAAAATATTACAGACCAGCCTCGGTCAACTTCAAACCTGATAAAGGAGGACCCGAGGATGTGACCGGCTCTGCCCAGCTTATATGTAATTCCTTTTTTTAGATCAAAGGTTTGATTATATTCAAATCCCCATGAAAGATCATCAATAATTCTCTCCAGATTTTCCATATTCTTTTTCGACAGGTGGGAGAATTTCATGGCATCTGCGAGCATGGGACAAAGCAGGGCTTTTGTCGGATGGGAACAGATGATTTCTCCTTTAAAACCGTTTTGGATAAGCTCCGGCAGCCGTCCGATATGATCTATATGTGCATGGGTTAGAAAGAGAAAATCCAGGGCAGAAGGTGAAACAGGCCACCGTTGCATTGGCGCAGAATAATCATTCCCCTGGGACAGTCCACAGTCAACCATAATGTTCAGCCCCTTGAGCTGCATCAGGTGACATGAGCCTGTGACACAGTATTCTGCTCCAAGATGGTGGAT
>JASFBJ010000249.1 GCA_030149585.1 Desulfobacterales bacterium
TGAGTCAGTCGGTAAAGCGAGGAGAGACAATAGTACAACAAAAGGGCTACAATCTTATCTGTCCTTAAGCCTAAAACTGTAAATATGGAAATGTAAAGGGCGTCCCCAAACACGTCCAGCTTTAGATGGTTAGTTCGTTGAATTTTTAAATGGAGGTGCTAAATGACATCAACTATTGAGCCCAAATTACTGAAACGCTATATGGGGCTGAAAGGGTTTGATGCATTCGCCTCATATCACAAAATACCGAATCCTAAACCTCCTCTTGCCTCCCACATACCCTCTGAGGCCTTTGCCGGTTTGTAAAGTTATAAAGCGAGAAGATAACATTCATCCAAATAAAAAAGCAGTCTTTTAATAAGGAAATTTTGCATCAGTAAAAAATATGCTTCCAAACATAAACAAGCCGAATCCAACAAACAGTATCCCTAAAATATGATTAATTTTCTCAGCAAGTCTTTTATTAAAATTAAAACTCAGCATACTGATGGTTCCGTTCATTATAACCCACCAAAAAGCCGAACCGGCAAATACTCCGACAGCAATTGTCAATGAGCACGTTGAATTCATTTCTTTGCAAACAAGACCAGTAAACGGCGAATAATGTCATATAGGATATAACGACTGCAGGATTTATAAGCGATAGTATAAGCGTTGATATATATGCGCCTATATGACTGGTTTTGTTTGGGGCTGACGAAATTTTTATTAATGAAGCCTGATGGAAAGTATAGATTCCTAAAAAGCATAGAATAATACCACTTAAGAGGCACAGCCATAATTGATAAAAAATCAGAAAATTAAAAACGCTGGTTACACCAAACCCAGCAATAAAACTATAAATTCCGACTGAAGTTGCGACACCCAGCCCGGAAAGTAAACCAGGAATATAGCCTTCCAAAAACGTTCTCCGAAGACAAAGTATCCCTGTAGGTCCAAGGGGAGCTACAACAAAAAAGCCGATAATAAAACACTTAATAAAAAATATGATTTCCATTTTTTGTTACACGGGTTTTTCTTCCCTTTTTGTCCCATCGTATTCCTGGGCGTGGATCACACTCAAATCCGGACTACGATTTTTTAAAACTTTCACTGCGGCGCATGACTTCATATACAAAAACACCTGCAATGGTCAGCGCAATAAAGATACATGCCAGAGCATTCATGGCAGGACTGATGAAAGCACGCAGTTTGGAGCCGATATAAATAGGCAGGGTCTGCTCAAACCCGATGGCAAACAGGGTGGTGTTATAGTTTTCAAACGACTGCATAAATGCGAGAGCAGCGGCCGATATCAATGCAGGTCTGAGGAACGGCAGTGTTATTTTCCAAAAAACCTGTCTGTGTGTTGCGCCAAGATCAAACGCCGCGTCCTCCTGGGTCTTATCAAAACGTTGTGCCCTGGCCATTATTAGCAGCATGCAATAGCCGCTGATAAAAGTCGATTGTCCCATAATGGCAGTCCATAGACCACCGGATATATGAAATGCTTTGTCCCAGAATAAAAAAGTGGAAATACCCAGAATAATACCCGGCATAAGAATAGGAGAAACAAGTATTGCATAAAGGCCATTACGGGCTTTGAACTGTAATCTTGTCAACAGCAATGAAGCGCCAAGTCCGATGGGAACGGATATAATAACCACAAAAAAAGCCACTATAAGGCTGTTGATCAAACCATCCCACATCTGGCTGTCACCAAATAATTTCCCGAACCACTTTAACGTAAACCCTTCCCATGGGGTTACCTGGGGAATACTGCTGGTATTAAAGGCGACAACTGACATAAAAACCAGCGGCAGGAACAGGTAAACAAAAAAAAGCACTAAATAACTGCCGGTAACAACCTTTAAAACAATATTTGATGATTTCATTTGGCAAGCTCTTTTAAATCGACTTTAAATATTTTTAACATGGCAAAAATAAAAATAAGACACAAACCAGCTAAAACCATTGCATAAGCAGCCCCCTGGTTCCAGTTCGCACATTCAAAATTTGTATAAATAACCTGGGAAAACCAGAAACTGCTGGGACTGCCCAAAAGCTGAGGCGCTGCTATGGATCCTGCCGCCAGCATGAAGGTCATAATGCAACCCACGGCAATACCAGGTTTGGCGTAAGGAATGACAATACGCCGGTGTATGCGCAGCCATGAGGAACCAAGGTCACGCGCTGCATCAATCTGATTGCGATCAAGGCTCTCAATTGCATTGTACAGAGGAAAGACCATGAACAAAATATAGGCGTACACCATTCCCATAATTACAGCGCTGTTACCGGCACGAAAATTTATCGGATTTGAAATAATGTCGATAGCCAGCAGTAATTTATTCAAAACGCCGGCATCGGCAAGAATTAATTGCCATGCAAAAATCCTCAGCAGCTCATTGATCCAGTACGGAATGATCAATCCCATCAGTATCCAGGCAAAACGGGCGCCCCGAGCAACCTTTGCCAAATAGAATGCAATGGGGTAGCAAACGAACAGGGCAACTGTGGTAACGAGGACACTGGTCCAAATCGTCTTGATGAATATTGCCCTGTGAAACTCATTGGTAAAAAGTACAATGTAGTTTTTTAAGGTATAGATGTCTTCAGGACCGCCAATTTTTCTCAAGGGCAGGAACGGGCGAAAGGAAAAATCGAGCATAATCAACTGGGGCAGCAAGATCATGAAAATGAGCCAGGACCCTACGGTAACCCAAATGAAGGTAATGCCAAAACTGCCGAAACTTCTCATTGCATCTTGCCGGAATTTACGCATCAAAAACCTCTTTATCTGCTAAGGAACGAGGACGAATTAACTTCCCCAACTATGCATCACAGCTTCAGGCCATCTTTGCCCGATCTAAAAGTACAAAAATCTTGAAATAGCTCGCTATTCCTGCAACTTTTGTACTTTTATATCGAACAAATCTGACCTAAATCTGTGCGCCTACTTGTGGAAGTTATTTCGTCCCCGTTCCTAACAAACGTGTATTATGTGCACCAAAGCAAATATCGATTTCTGAGTCAATCTCCGGAAATGGTGTTGAGCCATTATTGTGCCGGCGCATAAAAAAAGCTTGATTCCCACCGATGTCCAGAAAAATGGTGACAAAGGCACCCTCAAAACTTATGCTTTTTACTTTACACTTAATAATATTTTCCCCAGCCTTTGAATCTTCCAGCACGGAAATGGCTTCAGGTCGGACAAAAGCAATTGCCTGCTGCCCCGAGCTAAGTTGCTGGGGGTTAATACCCGTGAGCTGTTGTCCAAACGACGTTTCAACTACTGCATAACCATTATTAGCCGTCCTGACTGTAGAAATGAATCTATTATTCTCGCCGACAAAATCAGCCACAAAAACGGTTTCCGGCTCATTATATAACTCGTCTGCCGCAGCAATTTGCTCTATTGTGCCGCTGTCAGACATAACTCCAATCCGGTCGGACATGGTAAGCGCTTCACCCTGATCATGAGTAATATAGATAAAAGTGACGCCTGTACGTTTCTGAATATTTCGCAATTCCGTTCGCATGTGCTGTCTCAGCTTAAGATCAAGAGCTGATAAAGGCTCATCCAGCAACAGTACGGAAGGCTCAACTGCAAGCCCTCTTGCAATTGCAACCCGTTGCATTTGACCACCGGACAGGTCGCTTACTTTTTTGTTTTCGACTCCAGGTAAATCGACCAGTTCAAGCAATTCTGCGGCCTTTTTCCTGCGGTCGGCACGGGATACCCCCCTCACCTCTAAACCAAAGCCGATATTTTCAGCCACGGTCATTAAGGGAAAGAGCGCCAGGTTCTGAAAAATCATAGCGGTGGGTCGTTTATTAGGCCCGATACCGCGCATATTTTCTCCTCCTATTAGCACCTTTCCTTTTGTAGGTTCGAGAAATCCTGAAACAAGACGTAAAAGCGTTGTCTTGCCGCAGCCTGATGGACCCAAAAAACTAAAAAATTCACCAGGTTTTATGTACACGTTTATATCGGAAACTGCATATTCCTCACTCCCCTCGTAGCGCATACCGACATCGACAATTTCAATGTCCTGTCCCACATATTGATCCATAATAACTTCTCCCTCAAAAACCCATACACCGGCAGGATACCGGTATATGGATTTTTAATATTTCAGCTATTATGCAGCCTGAAACTTATCCCTGTATTCCGTACGAGCCGGTACAAACCATGCTGGTTCAGAAACATACCACCACAGATTTTTCAGGGCATCGCCCGGATAAGCCTCGGCAAAGCCTTTCTTGGTAGCATCATCCAGAAGATCAGCAGCGCCTTTCACAACACTGTTATATCCGGTTGATTGTGCCATAATTGCGCCGGCTTCGGGAGTGTATGCCCAGTTTATATATGCATAGGCCTGTTCAATATTTTTTGCATTTTTAACAATAGCCATGGAATCAACCCATGTAAGAGCTCCTTCTTTAGGTGCCATAAAAGAAACCGGCTTGCCCTTCTTTTTCAATGTAAGTATGGGCCCATCCCATGTTTGACCTATAACACACCCGTTCTGAAGAAACGCCAACTGGTGATCCTGAGCATTATTCCAGAACATCTTGATATTCTTTTTATGCTTTACCAGAAATTTGAAGATTTCATCATAAACTTTGCGCATTTTTTTTTCTGATTCATAAGTATCAAACATCCGGTTTGAAGGAACCTTTCCAATATAATCCAGGTAAAGACCTGCTCCAATAAACACTGAATGGGGCCGGCAGGTTACTTTTTGTACGAATTCCGGTTCCCACATGGTGCCGTAGGAAAGTTCACCATATTTAAAATTGACTTTGTCGGTATTCCAGGCACACGCCTCGGTGCCCCAGTCATAAGGCAGGCCGACACGCTTTCCGCGAATAATTCCCCCCTGTTTTCCTGAACTCTCCCAAAATGAAGGCTCCACATTATTTAAATTTGTAATCTTGCTTTCATCGATCTCTCTGTAAAGATCAAATTCCATGTGCAGTTCATATTCGGTCAATGAAGGTTGCGCAATGTCGAATCCTTTGGCACGCGCTGCACGCAATTTGTTCATACATTCCTGGTTGGTACTGAAATTGGTGACCTTGACCTTAATGCCGGTGGCCTTTTCAAAAGCTTTTATAACTTCAGGTTTGGAATAGTCAGACCATGTGAAAAGCTTAAGCTCCCCGGAAGATGACAACGCATCTTTTATAAACCATGGCCCAACACTGGCTGCTACTCCGGCTGCAACCGTGGTTTTGATAAAATCGCGCCTTGTAATGACTTTTTGGGGCTCAAAAGTTTTGTCTTTCGATTTTTTTTTCCTCATAATTTTTCTCCTTTTGTTGTAAGTTTAAAGCCAAAATATAGTCTGCGTTAAAAGCAGTACTGCTATGATTTAAAAAAATTATCTGTTGTTATAAATTGCAATGAACAAAGGGGTGGCCGTTAAATTC
>JASFBJ010000250.1 GCA_030149585.1 Desulfobacterales bacterium
GTGCGGTCTATCAGCGTTATTTTCCTGCCGTTTACCTTAATCAGGTTTAGGGCGCTTATTTTTGTGAAAATTCGTGACAAAGTTTCAGGGATTGTTCCAAGAAGGCCGGCAAGTTGACCTTTTGAAATCGGCAGGGAAATTTGATCTTCTGTTTTTTGCTCATCAGCGAGATAAATTAAATACGCGGCAAGGCGACCAGGCACTTCTTTTAAAGAAAGATTTTCAATTTGAACTGTAAATTCTCTGAGCCGAAGGGAAAGAACTGCAAGCATCTTCAAAGCCAGGGATGGATTATCGGCAATGAGTTCAACAAATGCAATTCTGGGTATAAAGAGCAGATGACTCTTGGTAATTGCCTCAGAGCTTGCAGGAAATGACCGCCCCGCATAAACCGCAACCTGCCCGAATGTTTCTCCGGGCGTCACAATATGAAGAATATGCTCCTTTCCTTCAGGTGAAACTTTAAAAACCTTTACCCGTCCTTTAGCAACAATATAAAAGCCGGTTCCGTCATCTCCTTCTGTAAAAATAATTTTTCCCTTTAAATATTTTTTTTCAACAGCTATTCCCCCAATTTGTTTTAGCTGGCTTTCAGAAAGACCTTTGAAGCTGGGAGTATTTAAAAGAATGCTGAGTTTATTGTCCATGATTTTCTCCTTTTTTAAATAAATACTATGTTTTCTTGACCTATGTCAATGAAATGAAACTCTGCGCCATGTTAATGGATATTTAACATCAGGAATAAAATAACACCAAAACTATTTTAAGGAGGAATGATATGAAAAAAAAATGGGAAGATAAAAAAGATTCATTCAAGGTTATTGATGTCAGAAAACTGACAGGTAATTTCCTGCCGAATCTTCTTGACAAAGCACAGGACATTGAGCTGGATCAAGGAATATGCGTTATTCAGAGCTTTGAACCTATTCCGCTTTACTCAGCCATGGCGGATATCGGTTTTGAGCATATTACAGAAAAAATTTCCAACAGCGAATATCGCGTTTATTTTTGCAAGATCAAAGAAAAAGAGGCAGCTTTCGCTAATACCGGAGATATGCCGCTAAAACCTACTGCTATTTTAAATTTTAAAAAGATTGATAATACACTGGCTGATATTGTGGTAAATTTTTGGAAGTTGACCTGGGGAAAAGAAGAGCCGGCAATTGATCAAAAAACAAAATTGCTTTTGTCCCTGGCAAACGGAGTAGGTGCGCGCAGGTTTCGCCAGGCAACCCGTGAACTGGTAAAAGCATATTCCATTGGCGCCACTGTAGCGGAACTGGATGAACTTTTTTCCATGTTTGTATGGAATGGAGGGGTTGGTACCTTTGCTTCGGAAATTGGCCCATCCTCATTATTCGGCGCTTATCAACTTATAAAAACGCTTGAAAATAAGGGAAAAACAAGGGAAGATATTGTAAATGAATTAATGGAAAAATTCGGTGAAAAAAATCCAGAAGTAAATGTGTTGCCTAAATAGTGGTATATTTGTTGCTTATAAAATAGGAAATTTTAAAAGTCCAATTCTATACACGGTTTGATGTTAAGGAAGGAGGACGAATTAACTTTCCCAACTATGCATCACAGCTTCAGGCCATCTTTGCCCGATATAAAAGTACAAAAATCTTGAAATAGCTCGCTATTCCTGCAACTTTTGTACTTTTATATCGAATAAATCTGACCTAAATCTGTGCGCCTACTTGTGGAAGTTATTTCGTCCTCGTTCCTAAAAATTTACCTTTATAAAAAGGAGATTCATTCTACATGGATACCAGCCTGATTAACACAAAAGTAGATCTTCCTGTTTGGCAGGGTCTGGATACGCCCCTCTACGTTACTGATATAATACAGGAAACACATGATGTCAGCACTTTCCGTTTCCAGGGGAATCCATTATGCCGGTTTGTTTACCTGCCTGGCCAGTTTTGTACCCTTGTATTGAACATCAACGGCAAGAAAGTACTTCGTTCCTATACAATTTCCTCAACGCCTTCACGGCCTTTTGTACTTGAGATCACAGTCAAGCGTGTACCAGGCAGTTTGGTTTCAAACTGGTTGCCTGATAATCTGAAAATCGGTGATAGAGTAGATATTGCAGGCCCAAAAGGGAAGTTTTGTCTTGAGCCGGGTAAAATTGCACAAAAAATTCTTTTTATTTCAGCAGGAAGCGGTATAACTCCTCTAATGTCAATGGCTCGATGGTTGTGCGATTTATCTGCAAATGTCGACATCCGGTTTTTTAACTCGGCCCGTACTCCCGAAGACATTATATTCCGTCGTGAAATCGAGCTGCTTACTTCCCGCTATAAAATATTTGAACCTGTAATAATCACCTCCACCAGGGGTTCAGGTATCGGGTGGACTGGTTTAACAGGACGCATTAACCGGGAAATGCTTGAGATGGTTGCGCCTGATATTCATCAGCGGCATATCTATATGTGCGGCCCCCCTGGTTTCATGGACGCTGTAAAAAATATTCTGGAGAAACCGATTTTAGGGCAGCCCTTTAACCTGTCCAACCTTCATACGGAAAGTTTTAGCGGAATACGAACCTCTGCAGAAAAAAAGATCACCTTGCCTGCAATGACTGCCCAGGCAAGCCCCACCCGCACATCAAACGAACAAGAAAAATCGTCGGCTTCATTAACAGTAGAATTTGTCCGCTCAGGCAAAAAAATATCCACAGACGGGAAAACGCCTTTGCTGGATATTGCAGAGGAACTTGATATTGATCTCGATTATGGCTGCCGGTCAGGTAATTGCGGACTATGTAAAGCCCGTCTTTTAAAGGGAAAAGTAGATATGGAAAATGAGGAAGGACTTGAGCAAAAAGAAAAAGACGATGGCTATATTCTGACCTGTGTGGCAAAGCCTCTTACAGACTGCATATTAGATGCATAATAGTTTTGTAAAAAATATAAAGTTATTGACATGCTTCAAATTTAGTTTACATCTTTTTAGATGTTGCTTCTTGCCTGGTTCCCATGCTCCAGCGTGGGAACCCTATGTGGTATGCATTCCCACGCTGGAGCGTGGGAACGAGAATGCAAAAATATAAAGTTATTTTTTAAAAAAGTTTTTTATTTTTGATTTAAGTCAATGTCTTTATCCCAAATGGCGTATAAAATGCGTTTAAAAATTAGCAAATGGTTCTTAAAAAGCATTTTATGGCAAAATTATTTAACCCAAAATCAATAAAGGAGAAAGTTATGTTTTGTTTTCAATGTCAGGAAACAGCCAGGAATACAGGCTGTACGGTAAAGGGTGTTTGCGGAAAACCAGAAGAAACCGCAAATTTGCAGGATCTTTTAATCTATGCATTAAGGGGTATTGCAGTTTATGGGGAAAAGGCAAAAGAGCTCGGCATTCATGATAAGGAAACAGGATTATTTGTTGCACAGGGGCTTTTTACCACAATCACCAATGCAAACTGGGATAATGACCGGTTTATAGCCTTGATCAAAGAGGCTTTTAAACAAAGGGATGCACTTAAAGAAAAATTTCTGGTCGCATATAAAGAAAAAAATGGAAAAGATTTTGATGAAAAATTACATGATTCAGCAATATGGTTTTCAGATAATGCTGATGAGTTTAATGAAAAAGCAAAATCCGTGGGCGTTCTTTCAACAGAAAATGAAGATGTTCGCTCTTTAAGGGAGCTTTTGATCATTGGTTTAAAAGGGGTTGCCGCGTATGCAGATCATGCAGCTCTTTTAGGCTTTGAAAAAGAAGCCATCTATGATTTTCTCATGGAAGCCCTTGCTTCAACCACAAAAGATTTATCAGTTGATGATATGGTCGCCCTTGTCATGAAAGCCGGAGAGGTTTCAGTAAATACAATGGCCCTGCTGGATCAGGCAAATACTACTGCTTATGGAAATCCTGAGATCACTGAAGTCAATATTGGTGTTGGAAAAAATCCTGGAATTTTGATCAGCGGTCATGATCTTAAGGATATGGAAGAGCTTTTAGAACAGACCAAAGGGACCGGGGTGGATGTATATACCCACGGTGAAATGCTTCCTGCCAATTCCTATCCGGCATTTAAAAAATATGATCATTTTTTCGGCAATTACGGCAATGCCTGGTTTCATCAAAACAAAGAATTTGAATCCTTTAACGGGCCAATTCTTATGACGACTAACTGTATTATTCCCATGAAAAAAAATAATACATATCAAGACAGAATTTTTACCACTGGAATGACAGGGTATCCTGGTGTAAAACATATTTCAGACAGGCTGGATGGTGCTTCAAAAGATTTTTCCGGGATTATTGAAAAGGCAAAAAAATGTAATGCCCCGACTGAAATTGAAACAGGCAAAATTGTCGCAGGATTCGCTCATAACCAGGTTATAGCTCTTGCCGACAAGGTAGTAGATGCGGTAAAATCAGGGGCAATCAAACGCTTTGTGGTAATGGCCGGCTGTGACGGACGTCAAAAATCAAGAAGCTACTATACTGAAGTAGCTGAAAATCTGCCCAAGGATACTGTGATTCTAACAGCAGGTTGTGCAAAATACCGTTATAATAAACTTGATCTTGGTGATATCGGCGGAATTCCAAGGGTACTTGATGCAGGCCAGTGCAATGACAGTTATTCTCTGGTGGTAATTGCTCTAAAGCTGAAAGAAGTGTTTGAACTGGATGATATTAATGATCTCCCGATTTCATATGATATTGCCTGGTATGAACAAAAAGCAGTAGCAGTTCTTTTGGCTCTTCTTTTTCTCGGGGTTAAAGGTATTCGTCTGGGGCCGACTATTCCTGCTTTTTTTTCACCAAATGTCCTCAAGGTTCTGGTTGATAAATTTGATATTAAACCAATAGGCACAGTAGAGGCGGATATTGAGGCAATGATGGCAGGGAAATAGAAGGGCTTTTTTAAGAGGCAGTAAGAAAACACCTTATTTTTTTAAAAAAACTAAAACAAAAGGAGCCCGCGACATTAGCTCGCGGGTATCCTTAGCTTCCGGTGCGAGTATAAGGGCTCGCACAAAAATAACTTTACATTTTAAGCGCCGATGCATCCAGCCTGGCTGCGTTGCGAAAGTTCGGAATATGCGCTTGATATTCCTTAAACTTTCGCGCCTTGCCAGCCTGGCGCCTCAACACTTAAATTTGCCGACTTGTTTTTGCGCGAACCCTAAGGGCAGACACAGCGGCCTGCTTTTATACTCGTATAAAACCAATTCAACATCAATCATTCCATAAAAAAACAGATTATCGCATTTGCTCAGGTGGTATCTCCTGAATTATTTTTCTGAATCCATCAATGTCTTTACTCTGAATGGCTGATCTATGAAGTTTTTTAGCAATATTCTATTATTGGTAGTGCTAAACAGATGGTGATAGATGTTTGTCTTTTGAAATCATTATGTTATAATAACTTAAAATTG
>JASFBJ010000051.1 GCA_030149585.1 Desulfobacterales bacterium
GGATATGCAAGAGTGATTGCCAGGCTGATAATTATAACAAAAAATATACAAAAATATTGACCAGGATGATCAGTCTTTTTCCCTTTAATACTGAAATTATTATAAAAAGCTGTCAAAAAAAAGTCCTTCCACTTGCCCGTTAAAAATAGCCTGTTGAGAATTTAAGTCATAAATCAGGGTATCAGCTGATAATCTGAAAGCTTTACCAAAAATTTGAACCTCACTGTCAGTTGAGAGTATTCGTTGCTCGTGCTGATATAAAAATTCATCACCTGACATTTGGTATTCCGGCAATTTAGCCACAACATTACCTGTAATATTGATATCACTGGTAGCTGTATCCAAAATACCCGTTAATGCCGTAAGTTGCAACCGCTCACCATTTTTTAATAAAAAAACCAGGACAGGCTTTGTTAAAAGCAGTTGCCCACGGCCTTGCAGCAACTGAGCTGATTTGGCATCAAGAAACCACTCTTTTTTACCATTTCGTGTGGCCACCTGGTGTAATTCATTGAGAGTCATTTCAACACTTGATTGAACTTCCGGAATATCGGGCAGTTCCTCTTGCGAAATTCGATTTATACTCCAGGTGATGGTAAAAAACCCAATAATTATCACACAACCCGCAAAGAATCTAATATGCCATTTTTTTAATTTTGTCATTTAAGTCGACCGGTTAAAAAAGTTCGGTAATTATTTTTTCCCACACACCTTGAGCTTTTAACAGTGCTTCGCAAATTTCTCTAACAGCCCCGCATCCGCCATTGGCTGTCGTAATAATCCCTGCCTGATCTATTATGAGCTCATGGGCATCAGCCACTGCAATCGGCAAACCTGCAATTTTCATTATTGCAAGGTCAGCAAGGTCATCTCCCATGTAGGCAGTTTCTTCGATGGATAGCCCGGTCTCTGAAATAATTTGTTCCAGAGCAGCAACCTTATCCCTTACACCGTCATATAGTTTTTCTATCCCAAGATTTTTGCAACGATAAACAAGTGCTTTAGATCTTCGACCGGTAATCAGAGCCACTTGAATACCGGCCTTCATAATCATTCGCAAACCAAGGCCATCATGTACATTAAATATTTTTATCTCTTTTCCACTATCATCATAAATTACTTCTCCAGCAGTTAAAACACCATCAACATCCAGAACAAGCAGTTTTATAGGCTTAAGTTTTTTTAACATATTCCCCAAAAATCCAATGCTGATATAAATAATAAAACACGCATATTATAGCCATCGGCAGTTTGCCGGTTAACTTAAGAAAAAAGCCGGAAAGATAAGGGCTCTGGTTTAACCCCTCTATTAGCTTATTGCCTTTCTGATGGCTTGCAGTCTGGTAATCAGTTTTTCCAGGCTTTCCAGCTTAAGGGAATTTGGCCCATCGCAAAGAGCCTTGTCCGGGTCAGGGTGTACCTCCATAAAAACAGTATCAACTCCGGCAGCCACAGCAGCACTGGCCAAAACAGGAGCAAATTCCCGCTGCCCTCCTGAACTTGCCCCAGCCCCGCCCGGAAGCTGAACACTGTGAGTTGCATCAAAAATTACAGGACAGCCAGTGTCCTGCATGATCTTGATACCGCGAAAGTCCACGACAAGATTATTATAACCGAATGTGGTGCCCCGTTCTGTAATCATTACCTGGTGATTACCCGTGGATTTTATTTTTTCAACAATATTTATAATGTCCCAGGGCGCCAAAAACTGACCTTTTTTAATATTTACGGGTTTTCCGGTCCTGGCAACTTCCAGAATAAAATCAGTCTGACGGCATAGAAAGGCTGGAATTTGAATAATATCAAGTACCAGGCTGGAAGCCTCAATGTCTTTTATCCTGTGAACATCTGAAATAATCTTGATATCCAGCTCTTTTTTAATTGCAGCCAGAATATCAAGCCCCTTGTTGAGTCCAGGGCCTCTGAATGAGTTGATAGAGGTTCGGTTGGCTTTATCGTAGGAGGCCTTAAAAACAAAGGGAATATCGAGCTTATTGGTCAGTTTTTTTAAAAAGGCCGCTATATCATATGTAATTTCATAATTTTCTATCACACAGGGCCCCATAATCAGCGACAGAGGCGAATTTAGTCCAATTGGGATATCGTTTATTTTTGAGTTCGCTGTTTTCATAGTGGTAAAAAAAATTAAAATAATCCTTATTTTTAAGGCTAATAAGACTTATAAGGCTTCCCATGTGGAAGCCTTTATTAAATAAATTTATCTGTTGTTTTCTGAAAAGTCAAGTTGCTTAAACTTTGCCTTGATTAGGTTCAGGTTAACTGTTATTATTCATTTTTTGTCAACTCAAAATAGGATTATTTAATAGATTGAAATACTTAAAAAATAATATAAAGATGCAGCTTGGCCTTTTGATCGCAGGAATTTTTATTGCGGGTTTGCTCTGGGCATTGTTCATTCGTATGGAAGGGCAAGAGCCCATAGCGAATATTATTTTGCCGGGCAATAGTTTAGGCCTTTCCCAAAACTTAAATATTTCCATAACAGATAATCAAAGCGGCATTAAACGAATATGGTTCGGCATTCTTCAAGGCGGACGCGAAGTTATCCTTAAACAAAAACGTTTTCCAGCAGACGGATTTATCAAAGGGGGAAAAGGTGGCGGCAAGCTTAAAACAGCTTCATTAGAGATATTATTTGAACCTAAGACCATAGGTATTACAGACGGTGAAGCAATTTTAAGGCTGGCGGTATGGGATTATTCCTGGAGAAACTGGGCAAAAGGTAATCATACCTATTTGGAAAAAAAAATAATGATTGATACCAGCCCTCCAAAGCCTGAGGTAATCTCAAAAATTCATAATATTAATCAGGGCGGCAGCGGTCTGGTGATATATCGCTTGTCTGAAAATTGCCGTAAAAGTGGTGTGGTTGCTGGTGATAATTTTTTCCCGGGCCATTCAGGTCTTTTTAAAGATCCAAAAATTTTTACTGCTTTTTTTGCTTTGAGCTATAAGCAGGGTCCAGGGACCCAGCTCTTTGTCAAAGCAGTTGACATGGCAGGAAATACAGGCAAAAAAAATTTCTCTTATCATATCAATAAGCGGGTTTTTAAAAAGGATATAATTAAAATATCCGACAGATTTCTTAACTGGAAAATGCCGGAATTTGATACCTCTCAAGATCAGAGCCAGAGCGACAATATTATTGATAAATTTTTAAAGATTAATAATGAAATACGGCGGAAAAATACTATAAAAATATTTCAAATAGCTTTAGTTACTGAAAATAAAAAATACTGGCAAAAGAAATTTCTAAGATTACCTAAATCCGCTAACCGGGCTGGTTTTGCTGATGCAAGAGCTTATGCATATAAGGGAAAAATCATCGATAATCAGGTTCATATGGGAATTGATCTGGCATCTACCGCCCATAGCCGGGTACCAGCCGCAAACCCTGGAAAGATTGTTTTTATTAATGAGTTAGGTATTTATGGTAAAACAATAATTATTGATCATGGTTTTGGCTTATTTAGTATGTATTCTCATTTAAGTAAATTTTTTGTAAAATCAAACCAGGTCGTTAAGCGTAGAGAAATCATTGGAGAGACAGGGAGGACAGGACTTGCAGGCGGTGATCATCTGCACTTTGGTATGCTTATTCATAATACATTTGTAAACCCGATTGAGTGGTGGGATAAAAAATGGATTCAAAATAATATTATTATTAAAATAAATAATGCCCAAGCAGAAATCAAATAATAATTATTCAAATTCGTACTGAATGGAATTATAAAATATGAAAAAGCATATAATTAATAAAACTTATAAAACGATCAATGATAAAATTAAAGCTGGTAAGGTGGTGGTGGTCACAGCTGAAGAGGTAATAGATATTGTCAGACAAAAAGGCCCGGTTGAGGCTGCACGCGAAGTAGATGTGGTTACGACAGGCACCTTTGCGCCCATGTGCTCATCAGGCGCCTTTTTGAATTTCGGCCATTCCAGACCCGGGATTAAAGCTTCCAAAGTATGGCTCAATAATGTTCCGGCCTATGCTGGAATTGCAGCGGTTGATTGCTATATCGGCGCAACCGAACCTTGTGAGGATGATCCTTTAAATAAAGTATATCCAGGTGAATTTAATTATGGTGGCGGTCATTTGATTCAAGATCTTGTGGCCGGCAAAACTCTTCATTTAAAAGCAACTGCCTATGGTACGGACTGTTATCCCAACCGGATGATTGAAAAAGAGGTTACTCTTGAAACCTTGCAGAGTGCAACTCTTTGCAATCCGCGTAATGGATATCAAAATTATAATTGTGCTGTCAACCTGACAAAAAAAACCGTTTACACTTATATGGGAACCTTAAAACCCATGGCTGCAAACGCCAATTATTGTTCGTCAGGTCAGCTAAGCCCGCTTTTTAATGATCCCTGTTATAAGACCATTGGACTTGGCACCCGGATTTTTTTAGGCGGGGCCCAAGGTTATGTGACATGGTACGGAACTCAGCATAAACCAGGGGTTGAGCGTACTGAAAAAGGCATACCTCTAACACCGGCAGGCACAATGTGGGTCATGGGCGATTTAAAAGAAATGAGCCCAAAGTGGCTGGTTGGCGTGGCTATTCAGGGCTATGGCTGTTCTTTGGCAGTTGGCCTTGGAGTCCCGATTCCAATCCTTAATGAAGAGATTATAAGCTATACCGCAATTTCAGATGAAGAATTATTTACTCAAATTATAGATTATGGTGGACAATATCCTACAGGGGAAACAAAGAGCCTGGGGCAGGTCAGCTATGCTGAATTAAAAAGTGGTTCAATTCAGTTTAATGGTGAAACAGTTCCGACTGTGCCGCTTTCAAGTATGGTAAAAGCCCGTGAAATAGCAAATATATTAAAACAAAAGATTAAAACCGGCCGGTTTTTCCTTGGTGAACCTCAATTCACTTTGCCATGCTGACCATTTCTAAAACACAAAATTCTATATATCGATTGATCTTCAGGAGGATGCGATGACGAAATTACCTGATAAAGAAAAAGCAATCAGTACTGCTATGACTCAGATAGAACGCCAATTCGGCAAGGGCTCAATTATGAAACTCGGCTCTAGACCGATTATTGACATCCCAGTAATTTCAACTGGGTCTTTAGGGCTTGACAAAGCCCTTGGCGTGGGCGGACTGCCACGGGGAAGAGTTTCTGAAATTTTTGGCCCGGAATCTTCAGGGAAAACCACCCTGGCCCTGCATGCAGTTGCCAATGCCCAGAAACAGGGAGGCATTGCCGCTTTTATTGATGCAGAGCATGCTCTGGATACTTCATATGCAAAAAAACTGGGAGTGAACTGTGATGAACTTTTGGTTTCCCAGCCGGATACAGGCGAACAGGCTCTTGAGATCACCGATATGCTGATCCGCAGCGGAGCAATTGATATCATTGTGATTGATTCAGTGGCCGCCCTGGTACCCAAAGCGGAAATAGAAGGGGAGATGGGAGATTCCCATATGGGGCTTCAGGCCAGATTAATGTCCCAGGCCCTGCGCAAATTAACCGGTATTATCGGTAAAACCATGACCTCACTTATTTTCATCAATCAGATCCGGATGAAAATTGGGGTTGTGTTTGGCAATCCGGAAACAACCACCGGAGGTAATGCCCTGAAATTTTATTCTTCGGTAAGGCTGGATATCCGCAGAATTGGCGCTATCAAAAACGGCCAGGATATCACGGGAAATAAAACCAGGGTAAAAGTTGTTAAAAACAAGATGGCTCCCCCCTTTACTTCAGCTGAATTTGATATCATGTACGGCGAGGGCATTTCAAAGTCGGGTGATCTTTTAGATATCGGGGTACAAAAGGAGATCATAGAAAAAAGTGGCTCCTGGTACTCATATAATGGTGAACGGATTGGTCAGGGACGTGAAAATGTGAAAACCTTTTTTAACGATAATCCAGATGTTTTTGACAGCCTTTATTTAAAAGTCAGAGAGTCTTTAGGACTAATAAAATCAGATGCTATCCAAGAAGGGCCCTCAGATCCAAACCTTTCATAAGACTTATTTCAAAACAATTACAACTGTATAATCTTTTTTGTTTTTGGGAGTTAAACATGACCGGCAGTCAGGCGCGACAACTTTTTCTTGAATATTTTAAAAAACATAATCACCGAATCATAAGGAGTTCCTCGCTGGTTCCTAGTGATGACCCGACTTTACTTTTTACCAATGCTGGAATGGTGCAGTTTAAAAGAATCTTTCTTGGTGAGGAGCAAAGAGACTATCAAAGAGCGGTCACTTCCCAAAAATGTGTGAGAGCCGGGGGCAAGCATAATGATCTGGAAAATGTGGGCTACACTGCCAGGCATCATACTTTTTTTGAAATGCTGGGTAATTTTTCTTTTGGAGATTATTTTAAGGAAGATGCTCTTGAATTTGCGTGGGACCTGTTGACTAATGGATATGGCCTGCCCAAAGAGAAACTTTGGGTATCTGTTTATCTGGATGATAATGAGACCTATAAGCTATGGCATCAAAAAATTGGAATTCCTGAATCGCGCATTGTGCGGCTGGGGGAAAAGGATAATTTCTGGTCAATGGGAGATACAGGTCCTTGTGGGCCATGCAGTGAAATTCATATTGACCGCGGCAAAGAGTTTAGCTGCGGGCAGCCTGATTGCAAAGTAGGGTGCGACTGTGATCGTTATCTGGAGATTTGGAACCTGGTATTTATGCAGTATAACCGCGATGCAAAAGGGATTATGACGCCCCTGCCAAAGCCCAGTATTGACACAGGCCTTGGGCTGGAACGGATAGCTTCGGTTATTCAAAATACACCTACAAATTTTGAAACAGATCTGATTTTTCCTATTATTCAGGAAACTGAGATTCTTGCTGAAAAAAAATATGGCGAATCCCAAAAACAGGATATCGCAATGAAGGTGATAGCCGATCACAGCCGGGCCGCAGCGTTTTTAATCGGTGATGGCGTTTTACCATCCAACGAAGGGCAAGGTTATGTGTTGCGCCGAATCATGAGGCGAGCCATCCGTTACGGCCGTAATATTGGTTTGCACAAGCCATTTTTGCATAAAACCGCTAATGTGGTTTTCAAGATAATGCAGGATACCTACCCTGAATTAAAAGAAGCAGAGGCCTTTATCAATAATGTTATCAAAAACGAAGAAATACGCTTTATTGAAACCCTGGATAATGGTTTAAAACTGCTCAGCAATACCTTGGCTGATATGCAGGTTAAAGGAGAAACCAGGGTGCCGGGACAGATAATTTTCAAATTATACGATACCTATGGTTTTCCCATTGATATTGTTAAAGATGTGGTTAGAGATCAGAAAATGACGGTTGATGAAGATGGTTTTTTGCAAAATATGGCTAAGCAGCGAGCCCAATCCAGATCTGTATCAACTTTTTCAAAAACCGGAGAAGCCTATAAGGAACTCTCCGGTCTTGCTTTAAAACCAGTTTTTGTGGGCTATGATCAGCTTAATTATAAATCAAAGGTTCTAATGCTGGTTAAAGACGGACGGAAAATAACCCAGGCTGATTCGGGAACTGAAGTTGAAATTATAACCAATGAAACACCCTTTTACGGCAAATCAGGGGGCCAGGTTGGTGATAAAGGAAAAATAATTGGTGATAATCTGGAAATTATTATTATAGATACCATAAAGGATCCAACCGGCCTGATTATTCACAAAGGAAAAATTCTATCCGGTGTAATAAACCAGAACCAGCAGGTTAATCTGCAAATTGATGAGGCTGCGAGATCTGATGTGGCCTGCAACCACACTGCCACTCATATTTTACATGCTGTTTTAAGAAATGTTTTAGGAGAACATGTTAAACAGGCCGGTTCCATGGTAGCCTCTGACCGGCTGCGGTTTGATTTTATCCACTTTTCTCAGATTGCTCCAGCAGACCTTGATAAAATTGAACAAATGGTTAATCAAAAAATCAGGGAAAATATAAAAGTTGAAACCGTTGAAATGGACGCTGAAGAGGCCTTTAAAACAGGAGCCACAGCGCTTTTTGAAGAAAAATATGGTGACAAAGTTCGGGTGGTAAGTATTTCGGATTTCAGCAGGGAACTTTGCGGCGGAACTCATACCGCGAGAACCGGAAATATCGGTCTGTTTAAAATAGAAAGCGAGGCAAGTGTGGCCGCAGGTGTGCGCAGGATTGAAGCTCTTACAGGAGCAGCTGCCGTTGATCATATCCAGCAGATTTCAGCTATTATCCGGCAGACCACTTTTTTACTGAAAGAAACTCCAGAGACCCTGCCACGGCGCGCTAAAATAATACTTGCAACCCAAAAAAAGCTTGAAAAAGATATAGAAAAATTCAAGGCTCAGATAGCTGAAATCAAAGCAGGGGATCAAAATGATGAAATTTTGGAAATCAATGGGGTTAAAGTTCTGGTAAAAAAAGTTGAAATTGATGACACATCTGCTTTAAGGGAACTTGCGGATAAATTAAAAGACCGGCTGAAATCCGGCATTATTATATTAGGCAGCGTGGCCGGGCCCAAGGTTTTACTTATTGCCATGGTGACAAAAGATCTTGTCAAAAAGTATCATGCAGGAAAACTTGTTAAACAGATTGCGCAGGTAGTGGGCGGAGGAGGCGGGGGGCGGCCTGATATGGCCCAGGCCGGGGGCACCAGGCCGGAAAACCTGGACATGGCTCTTGAAAAAGCTCTGGAATTGATTAAAGCTTTATAATTATTTATTCTCTTTGATGGCCACCTCAATTACCAACTGGCCTTGGTCGGTATTGCAGGGGATACAGATAATGGGAACACCTGACGGGTAGGCAACTTTATGTTTGCCGACGACAACACTGGGAACTGATATGGAATTATTTTCACCCGGGAAATCGGTTTTTGCGTTACCTGCTATCATATTGGCAATTTCACCAACAGCATCCGTGCAGTCATCATCAAATACCGTGATTTCTTCTCCCATCATAGCTGAAACCATTGCAAGCGCGATTTTTTCTGATAAATTTATTACAACACAGCCACTGACATTTCCGGATAATCCAATAATTCCGCTGATCTCATAGGCTGGTGCTGTATTTTTCTTAAGAGTGGGTTTTCCTATAGAGAACGGCATTTCAATCATTGTGTCAAATAATTTTTTAACAGCAATTATAAAAGGGGTGATATATTTTACATCCATTTTTCTCTTTCCTTATAAGTTATCAAAAATTTACAAACTAAAAACAGCATCCAGATTTGTCCTTCAAGTTTATCTTCGGCAATAGTGTAAATATCTTTAGCAATACATTAATATTTTATTGCAAATTTCCTGATTTAAGTACATCTATCATTGAAAAAACCTTGCCACCTGCCCTGGATTTCCGAATTTTATCAGCTAAAAAAACAACTGCATCAAATGTCCCGGCCGCATAAACATCCCGACCGTTAACGTTATGCTTAAATTCAAACATTACTGTTTGATCACTTGAAATAAGTTTATAGGTGTGCCAGGCGTGACCGGATAAATATTCTTCGGGAATTTCCCATTCAGTTTTCTGCTTTTCCGGGTTCCGTTCCTTTTTAATATTTGCTGTGGCAAAATCTATTCCCATTTTATTGAAATATTTTACCATAGCCCTGGCAGTTCCGCTTGTATCGGCTTTTATTTTTTGGTGACTCTCCTTGATTTTAAGTGAGTAGCCTTTGAAAATATCAGGAAATGTGTCAGCAGCATACTTCATCATGGCCTGGAAACCAACAATCTGTTTGGCCATATTGGGCGCTATAACAGCTGCAATATCAGATCCGGCAACTGTTTCTAATAATAATTGACGGTCACCGCCGGTTGTTCCCATAACAAAAGGAAGGTTGTTTTTACAATAAAAACGGGCGTTATCATTAACGGCCGTTGGATGAGTGAAATCAATGCTGATAAACTCACCATGCTTTTTTTTTATATTTGCGATAATTTGTGACCGTTTTTCTGCGCTGATTAATTCTATTATAATATTTTCTACTTGACACTCAGAAGCTGTTATTTCAGGGCCGGTCAGAGAAAATGGCAATAGCAAGAGCTTTTTATTTTTAAGAGCATGGCAGGCAATGGCGGTTGCTACATTTCCAGGCAGGCCGTTTACCATTATCTGTATTTTATCCATTTATATTTATATCCTCATTTTAATATGCTGCTTATTAAGGCTTTTAACTGCAAAAATTCATTTTCAGATGTATTGTCCAGATTTTGCTTCAAAGTCCATAGTGCAGGGGGAATATATTTTTCAAAAAAATTTTTATTCTTAACCCTGGTCAGGAAACCAAAGGCTCCCAAAATTTGCAAATTTCTGGCAATAGAACAGTATTTATAACCGCTTAGAAAACGATTTTTATCGAATTTAATAATTTTTGCAAGTTCTTTGATATAATAATTCTTTAGTTGTGTTTGTATTAAAAGCGGCAACCCAACATACGGATCAATCAATAAGGATGCCAGATCGTATTGAATGGGGCCCTGACGGGCACCCTGGAAATCTATAAAATAAAAATCATTATCTTTCAACATAATATTGCGCGATTGCATATCCCGGTGGATAAGGCCATTAATCGCATTTTTTTCTATTTTTTCAGCAAGCAAGATAATATCCTTTTCATAATGTTGAAAATCGGTTTTTAGATCAAGATAAGAAATCAAAAAAGCCTCTACAAAATAACGCCCCTCTTTCTCGATAATCAAATCAGCATTATAGGCCATTGTTTGATATGTCCAGGACAGGTCAAAGCCTTTACAGGCTCTGACAGCCAGACAAATCAGATTTTGAATAACTTTTCGGTATATCTCAATTAATTGATTATGATTTTTAACCTTTAGCACTATTGTCTGCAAATTAGTATCGCCCAGGTCCTCAATAAATACCAGCCCGCTGAAACGATCTGATAGATAAATTTGTGGAACCTTAACTTTTCGGGCAGCCAGGTGATTACCGATATCAACAAATGCAGAGGCTTCACACATAATATTTTCAGGCTCCAACCCATGCCCGGCCAGAATTAATGAGTTTTTATTTACAGTCAGGCGGTTCCACGTGCGATCGGAACCATCACCTTTTAATTTTTGACATCTTATATCTTTTAATTTTACTGTCAAATCAAAAGCTCTTTTAAAAGCTCTGGGCGCCATGCTGTCAAACACCGCAGCTACATAGTCAGATGAGGTTCCAATATCCTTCCAATAATGATTTAAAACAGTAAAAGCCTTTATTTTAAGGCCTTTTATAATCATTTCCCGGTAAACATCGATTATGCTGCAAAAACGTTTTGGCGGAATGAGATCAAGAATCGCTGGGTCAATAACATGGATGCCGGTAAAGGCAAGTTGCTGATTATAATTTGTTTGGTTTTTTATTTTGTCTGAATTAAATTCTGTAATAAAATCCATTGAACCAACTGTGACATTATTAAATTTTTTATAATCATGCAGCACCATGGTAACCGGATACTCATGGCTCTGGTGAAAAGCATAAACCCCTGCCAAATCAATACTGGTTAGAATATCACTGTTAATAACCATAAAGGGGGCTTGATCCTGAAAATCAGCTAAATTTTTAATTGCTCCGCCAGTACCCAGTATTTCAGCTTCATGTCGGGCAGCAACCAATATCGGATAATTTTGCTGGTTTAAAAAATCCTGGATCATCTGCCCCAGGTGATGGGTGTTTATCAGGATTTCTTTGCACCCGGCATTTATAAGTTGTTTGATAATAATATCGAGCAGGGGTTGACCGTCAACGGGAAATAACGGTTTGGGAAGCTTTTGCGTATATGGTAAAAGTCTTGTGCCAAAGCCTGCTGCCAGAATCAAAGCTTTCATATAAAATTATATGTTCAGTTATTAAGAAGTATTAAAAATTGCTGGATTTCATTTTCAAAGAATATAATCTGCTCCATATTTTCAGAGCCTCTTATTTTATGGTTGGCAAAAAAACTGACGGCATTATTATAGTTGATTTTTGAAAGTGATTCCGGCAGTTCGATTTCCTCTCTTTTATACATTCGATTACCCCTTGATTGAAATTTTTTAAGTCTGTTTTTGAAAGTTAAGTCTTTTCTGGGATATAATTTATAAACGCCAAGGACAATTTTATATGATTCAAAATAGGGCAATAAAAACCTGGCGTACAGCTTTAGTTTACGCAAGCCCGAAGCAGTAATATTATAGGTATCCGGCAAGACCTGGTGAGGCATTAACATTGCGTCATCAATAAAGAATTTAATGGCCTTACGAATATAAAAATCCTCAGAGCGATCCATGTTAAAGGCAAATTCATATTTGAAAAAGTCTTTTAAAAAACAATAGCGGTCATTAAGATTTGTGGCTGAAAATTGAAAGGCGTCTTTTTCCAGAATTGCCAGCGAGGTAAAGGCTGCTGGTATAAAATAAGAAATGGAGTTGTTTTTATAATACTCCAGTAAAAGGCGTTTACCTGTTTTAATTCTGCATAATTGCTCATTGGACTGATTTTTTTTCCCAGGTAAAATTAATTCTATAAATTTTCTTTGGATATAGACTTCAAAGGCTTGGGTAACGGCCTTTTGTGGATCCATAAGTATAGTATCCGCGAGTTTGGCTTTTTGGGCGATCAGGCATTTAATAAAACTGTTTATATTATCCATAACCTGGTTCACTGTAAAATGTTTTTGCGAAATGTTTAAAAGAGCACTGGCCACCAGAGAGTGGGGGGTTGTAACAGTTAGTCGATCAATGGCATTGATAATTCTCCAGCCCAGGTCCCGGCAGAGAATATTCTGTTCTTTGCTGGTCATATCTTTTAATGGCGAATTATAATTAAGCAAAAGATTATTGATTGATACGGGCTCATGAAATTTTATATAAATTTTTCCAAACCGTTTTTTAAGAAATTTTCTGGCTTTTATTATCTGCAACAGGCTTTCAGTCTCTTTTTTGCCCCCTTCAAGCTCTTGCAAATAAGCATCCTCCTCCAATATTCGATCATAACCAATAAAAATAGGGACAAACAGCATATCTTTGCAGGCACCATTTTTGTAGGCATCCAGCATGATTGAAAGCAGGCCCAGTTTGGGCATCAGCAGCTTGCCGGTTCGGCTGCGGCCGCCTTCAATAAATTGTTCAATATTAAACCCCTCTTCAAGCAATTTATAAATATATGCGGAAAAAACCCTTGAATAAAGAGCTGCACCTCTAAATGAGCGGCGAATAAAAAAGGCACCACCAGCACGAAAAATAGGCCCTAGTGGCCAAAAAGAAAGATTTTTGCCGGCGGCAATATGAGGACACGGCATATTATTATTAAATAAAACATAAGATAAGATAAGATAATCAATATGGCTTTTATGGCATGGCACCAGTATCAAAGGCCCTTTCTGGGAGTTTGCCTTTACCGTTTTAAGCTCATCAGGATCAACATCAGCCCCGTCAAACATGGTGTTTGCAATCCAGCCCACAATCAATACAAGAAATTTGAGAATTCCATTATTATATCTGGCTGCTATCTCATCCAGGTAACCATCTGCGTCTTTGCGCACCTTGAAAAGTGGTTTATTACGTGTTTTAGCATGGTGACTCATAAATTGACCAAGCTGGTCATTCGTCAGAATGCTCTCTTTGAGTTCATCAATGGATTTGAGAATCGGACCGGTGATGCTCTGGCGATGGCGATTGAACTGTTGACCAAGGGCGCGCCTCAAAACAAGGGTTTGATGTTCAAGAGAATGCTGATCGTTTATCTTCTGATTTTTAATATATTTTTTCAGATTAAATGGCTCGGATATTTCAACAAATACTTTACCAGGATTTTTAAACAAAATTATAAGCTTTCTGATTCGCCCTGGTTTTTGTTTGCTGCCCAAAACTATATCAACCAGGCTGGGGATATTAGGAGCCGGTTTGGTACCAAAAAACATCAACTGGGGAACCAGAAAAATCGGCTGCTCGATTGATTGTTGAATCTGAATAAGGTATGAGATTGGATCTTGCCTGGATTTAATAAATCTGCGATAAAAACCTTTTTTTTCATTTAAAGATAAAAAGGCTGAACGGCCATTGATCAGTTCCTGTTTAATATAATCGCTTTTATATGGATCAGACAGGGAGTGATTTTGATAGATTGAATCAATTTTAGCCAATAGTATTTGAAACAGGTGATTTATTGGCTGCCAGACAAAAAACCGATAACCCAGACCAATTTCAGGGACCTTTAATTTTTGCTGTTTATAGCGGGAATAATAAAAAAGATAATCAAAACTGCTTTTATACTTGGTAACATAAATAATTATTGCATTAGACGGCAAATCTTTAATTGCTATGAGCTGATCTTTTCCCATAATAATACCCGAAAAAAAACGATTATGAAACCAGTTTGTCAGGAAACCAATTTTTGCTGGGAGATAACAAAGATAATGGTTATGGGTGTTTTGCAGGCGGTTATTAATCCAGCTCCTTATTGTTGATCGTAGCTGTTTAATAATAGTTTTTATTGTTTTATTTTGCATTGAATATATCCATAATTTTGATAAATGAAAAATAATGAGTCATAGTTTCAAGGCGCTTTTGCCAAAATTTCTTTTTTATATTCCCATGTTTAGCAAAACCAGATTTACTTGGCAATATTTGATTTTAAGCGCGTTACTTAATAAAAATTAGACCGTTATTTTCACCGGCAAAATGAAATAATTTTATATTTTCGATTTAAGATTATACTTGCTATGATATTTTTCTTATGTTACATCCAAATTTCTTATTACATTAAGTTTGTTATTATTTTTTGCTTTCTTTTTTATTATAATTTTATTTTAGTCCTGACTTGGTTAAAGGAGGAAAAATTTTTATGAAAACATTAATTGGCGGAGCAATCAGCGCTGTATTGGGACTTATTGGTCTTTCGGTCTGGTTTGGTGAATTTTTGCAGATTTTAGCAGGAGCTTTTCCTGTAATGCTGCTTCTTGGTGGTGGCCTGGCTATTTATTTGGGATTTGACGAGCTTAAAGATACCTGGAAAAAAGATACTACAGAGGACAGCGCTTCAAATGAATAATGACCAAATAACTATGATTAGCTCTCTTCATTAGTCAGTTTAGATTTTTTGTCCTCACGAATTCTCGTTCCCAAGCTATAAGCTTGGGAACGTTCTATCTCTGATAGCTCCTTCCTGCTTTGACATTT
>JASFBJ010000251.1 GCA_030149585.1 Desulfobacterales bacterium
TTGGTGTTTCCTGAATAACTTCCAGGGCTGATATCTCTTTCAAGGCTGAAATCACGTCAGCTTCAAGCGCACGATGAGTCAGCATAATAAGAGGAACTGAGCCACTGGACTTTCGTCCTTTCTGGTGGACTGATTTAAGACTAATGCCGTAATTTCCAAGGATGCCTGAGATAGTTGAAAGCACACCAGGACGATCAAGAGCGGCAAAACGAAAATAATAATGTGTTATAATTTTGTCAATCGGCAAAATTGGAATAGCTCGGATTTGCCCTGGCTGATGTGCCAATAATGGAATGCGGGCCCTGGTATTTGCCATTATATTTCGAGCCAGATCAACAATATCGCCGACAACAGCACTGGCCGTCGGCATCATTCCAGCTCCAAGGCCGGAAAGCAAAATTTCTCCAACTTCATCACCTGTAATTGTTACAGCATTTAAGGTGCCATTAACATTGGAGAGAATGTTTTCAAATGGAATCATAGTGGGGTGAACCCTGGCTTCAATTGCATGTCCCAGGTTTTTACTTATGGCCATGAGTTTAATCCTATAACCAAACTGAGCGGCAAATTGAATATCAAGAGGTGTGATATTGGTAATGCCCTCTATATAGATATCATCAAAGTTGATTTTCATGCCGTAAGCCAGTGCCGTCACAATGGCCAGCTTATGAGCAGTATCCAGACCATTTACATCCAAACCAGGGTCTGCTTCAGCACAGCCACTGGCTTGAGCCTCGGCAAGCGCGTCTTCAAAGGAAGTGCCGTTATCTGATATTTTGCTCAGGATATAATTGCAGGTTCCATTTAAGATTCCTGAAACACTTTTTATTTGGTTGCCCACCAAAGATTCCCGGATAGTCTTAATAATTGGCATAGCTCCCCCTACACTTGCCTCAAACATTAAATCCACTTTTTGTTTTTCGGAAGCTTTAACAAGAGCGTTACCATGTCTTGCAAGAAGAGCTTTATTGGCAGTGACAACAGGTTTATTATTTTCAATGGCTTTTAAAATCAGATCTCCGGCCAGTTTTTCTCCGCCAATCATTTCCACAATAATATCTATTTCAGGATCATTTACCACCAGACCGGCATTATTTACAAAAACGCCCTTTGGTAAAGAAAGTTCCTTTTCTTTCCGGACATCAATATCAGCTGCTTTTTTAAGGTTCAGACAGGCTCCAACCCGGCTTATAATCAGGGATTGATTTTCCAGTAAAAGTTTTACAACGCCGGCGCCCACAGTTCCCAGACCTAAAATTCCCACATTGATAGTTTTCATAGCTTTGACAATTTTCCTGAATCTGTTTTAATCATTTTATCAGTTTTTGGTTTATAATATTTGGCGAATTCCCCGGACAGCCTGATTGATGCGCATATTATTTTCAATCAGAGCAAAGCGGACATACTCATCCCCATATTCTCCAAAGCCAAGTCCTGGAGAAACAGCCACCTGGGCTTTATTGATCAGCATTTTAGAAAACTCAACTGATCCCATTTTTAAATATTGATCAGGAATTTTAGCCCAGACAAACATTGTTCCCCTGGGGCTTTTGATATTCCAGCCGGCCCTGTTAAGGCCGCTAATCAAGGCGTCTCTTCTGGACTGGTATGTATCTTTGATTGCAGCAACACAATCCTGGGGGCCGTTTAGAGCGATAATGGATGCAATCTGAATTGGCTGAAAAATCCCATAATCCAGGTAGCTTTTGATGCGGCGCAAAGCACCTATAATTTCCGGGTTGCCCACGCAAAACCCAACTCGCCAGCCGGCCATGCTATAACTTTTTGACATGGAAAAAAATTCTACGCCCACATCTTTGGCACCTTTGGCCTGTAGAAAACTGGGAGCCTTATAATCATCAAATACCAGATCAGCATAGGCGAAATCGTGAATAATCATAATATTATGTTCTTTGGCATAACCCACAATTTTTTCAAAAAAAGCCAGGTCAACTACCTCTGTGGTTGGGTTATGAGGATAACTAAGTATCAGGACTTTGGGTTTGGGCCAGGTCTGGCGGGTAGCTGTAACCAGATTATCGAAAAAATTTTCGTCAGGACCAACCGGTATCCCTCTCACATCACCTCCGGCAATAATTGAAGAAAAAGGATGAATAGGATAGGTTGGATTGGGGGTAAAAACAACATCTCCGGGACGAATAGTCACCAAAATTAAATGAGACATACCCTCTTTCACGCCAATTGTAACAATAGCTTCATTTTCAGGATCAATATCAACATCAAAACGTCGTTTATACCAGTTCGCAATGGCCAGTCTGAGTTTGGTAATACCCATGGAAGCCGAATAACGGTGATTCTGAGGTTTGCGTGCCGCTTCAGTGAGCTTGTCAACAATATGATCCGGGGTAGCCAGGTCAGGATTCCCCATTCCAAGATCGATTATGTCTTTTCCTGCGTGCCGCTCATCCATTTTGAGCTGGTTTACTGTGGCAAACACATACGGCGGCAGCCTGTCAAGTCTGGCAAATTTTGTCATAGCAAAACACCTTAATTTGATTGTAAGGGTTCGCACAAAAATAAGTTGGCAATTTTAAGTGTTGAGGCACCTGGCTGGCAAGGCGCGAAAGTGCAGGAATATCAAGCACATTCCGAACTTTCGCAACGCAGCCAGGCTGGATGCATCGGCGCTTAAAATGTTAAGTTATTTTTGCGCGAGCCCTAAATTAGTCAGATTCTTTTTATTTTGATAATTTTTATTTTCAACATCTATAATAGAGATACCTAAAAGTCAAAAAAATTGTTTTGACTTTTAAGCATATCCGTTTTACTTCTATCAGCATTATGTAATTAAAGAAGTTAATCAGGAGTTAAAAAAATATGAGTTCAGGGTTAACATATGCTGATGCCGGGGTGGATATAAAAAAGGCGGATAATATAATAAATTCGATTAAAAAGATCGCCACCAGCACGAGAGTCCCAGGTGTTATGGGCGAAATAGGCGGTTTTGGCGGTCTATTCTCATTAAATACCTCTAATCTGGAAAGACCTGTTTTGGTCAGTTCCACTGATGGGGTTGGAACGAAATTAAAAATTGCATTTTTAATGGACAAGCATGATACAATTGGAATTGATCTGGTTGCCATGTGTGTTAATGATGTTGTGGTTCAAGGTGCCAAGCCTCTTTTTTTCCTGGATTACCTTTCCATGGGAAATCTGAAAAAAGACACTGTAACTTCAATTATTTCAGGTATTGGCCAAGGCTGTAAAGAGGCCAAATGTGCTCTGATTGGCGGAGAAACAGCTGAAATGCCGGGTTTTTATCAACCAGGCGAATATGATCTGGCTGGATTTACCGTTGGTATTGTGGATAATAATAAAATTGTAGATGGTTCGGAAATTCGGGTTGGGGACAAGCTTATTGGTATAGCCTCTTCCGGCTTGCACAGTAACGGCTATTCTCTTGTAAGAAAGGTTTGTTTTGAAATACTGAAATTAAAAGTAGATACACATATTGACGATTTCGGCTGCACCCTTGGTGAGGAGCTGCTTAGACCTACCCGCATCTATTCTGAAACAATTCAAAGTCTTATTAAAGATTTACCCATTCAGGGCCTGGCTCATATTACCGGCGGCGGGATTATTGATAATATTTCGCGTATCATACCAAAGGCCTGTAATATTGCCCTTTATAAAGATTCCTGGGAAAAACCACCGATATTCGATTTTTTACAAAAGGCCGGAAAAATTTCAGATAATGAAATGCTGCGAACCTTTAATACAGGTATTGGGCTAGTTGTTATTGTGCCGGACAAGGTTGCCCAGGATATAAGCTTAAGGCTTAATGGAATGGATGAAAAAGCCTGGATAATCGGTGAAATGGTGGAAAGAAAAAAAAACAGTGAAAACCGGGTTGACTGGGTTTCCTGAAAAAAACTGTAAGGGAAATAAAAAAATGCTGACTAAACTGATTAATGGTTTTGTTAAATTTATTCAATGGGTTGCAAAAGGCCAAAAGGGGCAGAATTTTTGTGGGTCCTGAGCGCCGGTTAAACCCTTGAGCCCGGGCGGCTCTGTCCCAAAAAAAATTAATAAAAAATAATATTTGCAAATATTCAATGCCTTTTATTGCTATGTGAAATAAAAGGCATTTTTATATGGAAATGGTAAAATTTTAACAGGCAATATTATGAAAATCCTTGGCATTGAATCTTCCTGTGATGATACTGCTGCCGCAGTTGTGGAAGATGGTATTAAAATATTATCCTCAGTAGTTTCCTCACAGGTCAAGATCCATCATCCTTTTGGGGGAGTGGTGCCGGAACTTGCTTCCCGCCAGCATATTAAAGCCATTATACCGGTGGTAAATCAGGCGCTTTTGCAAGCTGGAACCAGTTTGTCGGAAATTGACGGAATTGCCGCTACTCAAGGCCCAGGGCTGATAGGCTCTTTGCTGGTAGGGTTCTCATTTGCCAAGGCCTTTGCCTTTGCGCTGGGGCTTCCAATGGTTGGAGTCAACCACCTTTTGGGGCATATCCACACCGCACTCCTGTCGGATAATCCCCCGGACTTTCCATTTGTAGCTCTGCTGGTCTCCGGCGGTCATACCGGTATTTATCATATAACCTCCCCGCTGGAATTTAAATTACTGGGTCAAACCAGGGATGATGCAGCAGGCGAGGCTTTTGACAAAGTAGCCAAAATGCTTGGGCTGGGGTATCCAGGCGGCAAAATTATCAGCAATCTTTCCCGCAAGGGCGATCCTGATAAGATAAAATTTCCCCGGCCATATTTGGATAAAAATAAATTTGATTTTAGCTTCAGCGGCATTAAAACAGCCGTTAATCGCTATATCAGTACCCTGAAAGAAACTGCTCAAGAAAAAAACGCGGCAGATATTGCGGCTGGATTTCAAGAGGCAGTAGTAGAGGTGTTGTCATATAAGCTGATTAGGGCGGCCAGTCATACCGGCTGCCAAAGTATCGCAGTTGTGGGGGGCGTGGCTGCCAATGCCCGGTTAAGAGAGAAGGTAATAAAGGATGCAGCAGCCAAAGGGCTTTTGCTGCATATCCCTGATTTTTCCCTTTGCGGCGACAATGCAGCCATGATTGCCGCCGCCGGATATCATCAACTGCGTTTTGGAGCAAAATCCGGTCTGGAAGATGACGTGTTTTCGCGGGTTGCTACGTTTTAGTATAAAGTTTAATGAATCATATAAAATGGATTTGCGTCTCTATTTACAATGAAGGACTTGTCTGTCATCTTGCGAAATGTATTGGATAAAGCATAAAATTCCATTTGTGTAGTCTTGCGATCTTATGGGACATTCTTTACATTTATAGTTTTCAAATAATGGTTATTGTACTATGTGTTGAATGTCGCGGTCTGATACCAAGAAGATGTCAGGTTATTTTACCAGC
>JASFBJ010000052.1 GCA_030149585.1 Desulfobacterales bacterium
ACTTCCAAAAGAACCAAGGCATTAAACGCCAGCCAGACGCTTGAGAGGGACTGGGCAAAGCTATGTCGTTTTTTAAAAGGCATTATTTAATCGGCAGGTTATACATTTATCAAGGGTTTCGCTTATCATTGCCCAGCCCCACAGATGGTTAGAAAGTTATTCTTGTTGAATAAATGCAGTCATTATTAAATTAGCAATTTTAGCATTTTCTTTTACAAATCTTTGCCGAAAAGAGCTACACTGCACACAAGGCTGCCGCATAAGCCGCCGGCATTATGGGTTAGACCAATTTTTAAGTCCCGATCCAGTTGCCGGATATCAGGTTCTGCCCGGCCTTGCAGTTGTTTATAGATTTCATAGGCCATTCTAATGCCTGAAGCACCAATAGGATGACCAAAGCATTTTAAGCCGCCGTCGGATTGGCATGGAATCTGCCCGTCAAAATCGAAAAACCCGTCTTCAATGTCTTTGCGGGCCTTGCCCATAGGTGATATCTGCAGGCTTTCGTAAGTTAATAATTCATTTATGGAGAAGCAATCATGAACTTCCATTAAACTGATCTCGTCTCTGGGTTTTGTGATTCCAGCCTCTTTATAGGCTTGAAGCACTGCCACGCGGGTGGACTCAAAATGAATACCATCCCAGCTCTGATGACCGATTCCAGTGGCTGGTGTTAAAGACAGCTGCAAAGCTTTGACATAAATCGGATCTGAGCGATATTTTTTAGCCATATCAGCCCTGACGATAATGGCGGCGGCAGCGCCGTCGCTGACTCCACAGCAGTCAAAAAGGCCTAGAGGATCAGCTACAATCGGCGCATTTTGCAAAGCTTCCATACTCAGTTCTTTGCGAAGATGAGCCCTTGGATTCATTGCCCCGTTTTTATGACTTTTATAGGATATTCGAGACAGGACTCTTTTGCCCTCTTCACGGGTTAATCCATATTTGGAAAAATACGCGTTTGCAACCATTCCAAACATGCCGGGTGCTGTAAGATTCGGCAGGTAAAACATATTTTCGCTACCCATGACTGAACCAAAATCAGGGAGTCCGCCATAGCCCGTGTCTTTTAATTTTTCAGCGCCTAGAGCCAAAGCAACATCACATGCCCCGGAGGCAACCGCGTAGCATGCGCCTCGCAGAGCCTCAGTTCCGCTTGTGCAAAAATTTTCCACCCTTGTAACAGGAATATTCGGCAAAGAGAGCGCTCTGGCTAATGGAATACCCCCTTTCCCGGCATTTACCTCATCAAAGCAACTGGCAAACCATGCCGCCCCAATATCATTTATTTCAATGCCCGCATCCTTTGCAGCTTCAGTATAGGCGTCAACAATAAGATCTTCTTCACTTTTATCCCACAACTCTCCAAACCTGGTACATCCCATGCCGATAATCGCAACTTTATTTTTTATACCACTGATCATTTTAATAACTCCTGTTTCTAAAATGTTAAGGACACGGAATTGCCTTCCAGAAATAAGCATATACGCTACGACGTTTATCAATATATTTACGGCGAAAGCTCATTTTAACAGGCAAACCCACTTTAAGCGTATTTAAATCACAATCTGTAAAATCAAGATATAAACGCCCGCCTTTATCAAAATCGATTAATCCGTACATTCCAGGAGGATCCCAGCTAAATGCGAGATTATCAGCAGTAAATGAATTAATACGTCCTGTCAGGTTATAAAAATAATAATCTTCCATCTGATCAATTGCTTTGCATTCAGGGTTAATGCAGGTTCTTCGTTTTGGATATTGGGGGGTTTCGCAGACCGTACATTTTGAGCCGCAAAGACAGGCAATGGATTTGCCCTCACGATAAATCATAGTCATTCTGGTTAGGGGAATATCTTCTCCGCGGATACCGACTTCAACAGGCACAAGTTCACGAAAAACCTGATATTTTGTGTAATTATCAAGTTCTTTTTTTAATTTAAGATGCCCCTGAATTCCCATTTTAGCCGGCAGGTTGTTAATATGGGGTGTAACCTCAAAAAACAAAACATCGCATCCACTGCCATACCCTGCGACAAGTATTTTATCCCCAGGCTTTGCAGTTTCAAGGGTTGCGCCAAGCATCATCAAAGATAGCGCTGTCCCTGTATTACCCACCTCATTCATGAGGTTATCCTGAATTTGATCCTGGTTGATTTTGAGTTTTTTAGCTATGCCTTGCAATGTCCTTATATCAGGACAGGCAATGGCTATTTTTGCAAAATCAGCAATATTCAGATTATACTTATCCAATAAGCCGCTAATGGCATCTGTAAAAATTTTAGCATAACCTTCAACATTAATCCAGCGATCCTCCCAGGCCTTGATAAATGGCTGGTCCGCAGTTCGCCGAAAATCCACAAAATCATGGCATAGTGAATAGCTGCCTTTGAATTCAGCAATTACATTTTCAGATCCAATTAAAAATGCGGCTGCTCCATCTCCCAGAGTATGCTCAAGATTACTGCCGGGTTTCCCCAGCCTTGTATCAGCAGCGCAAATTAAAAAATTAGCCACAGAGCCTGAATTTACTGCATCACAAGCTGCAAGCATGGAAGTTGTTCCTGCTTTTAAACAGGCATTATAATCAGCAGTCCGAATATCCGGCCGCAAAGCAAGGGCTTTGGCACAAATGGCAGCATTTTGTCTTTCCAGAAAGGGTGCTGTGGTGGAGCTTAAAAAAAAGCCTCCTACCATATTTCGCTCAATACCTCCAAGACAATCCTGAGCGGCTGCAACCGACATTGTAATTGAATCTTCATCATAGTTGGCAACTGCCTTTTCCCCTTTGGCCACACCAGCCGTTGCCGGGTTAAACCAGCCAATGGCCTTAAAAATTGTTTTTCTGCTCAATCGATAGCGGGGTATATATGCCCCATAAGAAGTAATTCCGACCATTGATAACCTCCCAGGTCTTAATTAACAGTTTAATAAAAAATTTATTTTAGCGGCCGGTAAAATTTGGTTTTCGTTTTTCAACAAAAGCCTGCATACCCTCTTTTTGATCCTCAGTTGAAAATAAAAATTCAAAACAGCGGGCTTCAATGGTTAAACCTGTTTGAAGATCAACACTGCCCCCTTTATTTACGGCTGTTTTTATCATTTTAAAAGCCGCCCTTGGTCGGCTTTTTAATTTTGCAGCCATCTTTTTTGCTTCAACCATCAAATCCTTGAGGGGCACAACTTTATTGGCAAGTCCCAGCCGATAGGCCTCTTTTGCATCCACAGGGTCGCCTGTATAGAGCAGTTCCTTGGCCCGGCCCACACCGATCAGGCGCGGCAGACGCTGGGTCCCACCGGCTCCAGGTAAAACTCCGATTTTAATTTCAGGCAGACCAAAAAGCGCGTTATCCGCAGCAATTCGAATATCACAGGCCAGAGTCAACTCACAGCCCCCGCCTAAAGCCAGACCGCTGACAGCAGCGATTACCGGTTTTTCAACATTTTCCAGCCTTATAAACAAAGCCTGAACAGTATTAACAAAGACATGGGCCTGCATAGGTGTTTGAATGGCGCTTACCTCTTTAATGTCTGCTCCTGCTCCAAAAAATTTTTCGCTGCCCGTAATAATAACGGCACCAATCTCTTCGTCCTTTTCAATCGCGTCAATAGCCAGTCCCAGATCACTAATAAATTCATTATTAATGGCATTCATGCTTTTAGGGCGATTTAGGGTGATAACAGCAATGCCGTCTTCTTTAGTAAAAATAATTGTATTTAGATCCATCAGGTTTCTCCTTTCTAATATTTTAAGAATTGCCCTATCGTTTACCTCTTAAAAGACGGGCCAGGACCATTCTTTGAACTTCTGAAGTACCTTCAACGATTTGCAATAATTTAACACCTTTATAATAACGAGAAACAGGATATTCTTCCATATATCCATATCCGCCATGAATCTGGACAGCATCACTTGCAACCTTTTCTACCATTTCCGAGCCATATAGCTTGGCCACTGCTGCTTCAAAAGTATGGGCGCGGCCCTGATCCTTTAACCAGGCAGCCTTTAAATATGCAGTTCGGGCTAATTCAATTCCTACCGACATATCAGCTAATTTAAAATTAACTGCCTGAAAATCAAAAATCGGTCTGCCAAACTGCTTGCGGCCTTTTGCATACCGGAGAGATTCATCCAAACATGCCTGAGCGCAGCCTACAGCAACCGCTCCAATACTGATCCTGCCGGTTTCAAGAACTGCTAAGTGCTGAGCAAAGCCTCGGTCTGGATGACCAAGTAAATTTTCTTTTGGAATCCTGCAATCTTTAAAAATTACTTCATGGGTGGCTGAACCTTTCCAGGCCATTTTTTTATAGCGCGTGCTCAATTGAAAGCCGGGAGCATCCTTTGGTACGATAAAGGTAGAAACAATCTCTTTTCCCTTTGAGTCTTTTGCCAGAGCAGCCGCAATAACCAGGGATGCATTTTCCAGCCCAATATTGGTTACAAATTGTTTGGTTCCGTTTAAGACCCATTCATCTCCTTCAAGAACGGATGTTGTCAATAAAGCTCCTGCATCTGATCCTGAATCAGGTTCAGTCAAACCAAAGGCGCCTATTTTTTTCCCCTCAGCTATTGGAACAAGAAATTTTTTCTTTTGCTCTTCAGTCCCAAAGGCAAAGATTTCCTGGCCAACAACGCTGGTTGTTACGTCAAGAAGTGCTCCTAATGTCAAATCAGCCCTTGATATCTCTTCAATACAAATATGCATGGAGACCCAGTCGCTTCCCATACCACCGTATTCCTCTGGAAACGGAATTCCCATTAAACCAAGCTCTGCCATTTCTTCCAGCAAATCATAGGGATATTCACCGGTTTCTTCAAGCTCTTCTGAACGGGGTGCGATTTTTGTTTTTGCAAAATGACGCACTTCTTTTTGAATCATTTTTTGTTCTTTAGTAAGATCAAAATCCATCTTTTCTTTTTCTCCTCTATATTATTAAAGTATAAAGGCATCCTTCAAATTTAGTTTACACTTTTTAGATGTTGCTTTTTGCCTGGTTCCGATGCTCCTGAGTGGGAACCTTATGTGGTATGCATTCCCACGCAGGAGCGTGGGAACGAGAAACATTAATGAAGGATGCCAAAATAAAGCCCTTTTATTTTTCGCGCTTTTCAGGAACAGACTATCCTAACCAGCGTTTTCGTCGTTTATAATGTTTAACTTCACGGTAGCTTTTTCTGCCACCGCTCAGGTTTAATCCAAGATAAAACTCTTTAATATCTTCATTACTTGCCAGTTCCTGGCTGGAACCATGGAGTACAATACGGCCATTTTCCAGCAGATAACCATAATCAGCAATTGAAAGGGCTATCCTGACATTTTGTTCAACCAGCAGCATTGTAATTTTTTCACTTTGATTAAGCTGATGCAATACTGTAAATATTTCTTTTACCACAAGAGGAGCCAGCCCCATGGAGGGCTCGTCTAAAAGCATTAAGCGCGGATTAGCCATAATTGCCCTGCCGGTCACCAGCATTTGCTGCTCACCGCCTGAAAGATAACCAGCGGTTCTTTTCTTTAAAGTTTTCAGTTTGGGAAAATATTGATAAACCCGTACCAGGCTTTCCCTGACTTTTTGCATATCTTTTCGTAAATGGGAGCCCAGTAAAAGATTTTGCTCTACATTCATATGCTGCATAACTCTGCGGCCATCCATGACCGGCACAATGCCCATTTTTACAATATCGGTTGGGTCCATATGCTCGATCTGTTTTCCCTCGAATATAATTTTACCATCGGTTACCTCCCCATCTTCCACATGCAAAAGGCCGCCTATAGCCTTGACTGTTGTGGATTTGCCTGCGCCATTGGCTCCCAGCAGGGTAATAATCTGACCGGTTGGAACATCAATGGATATTCCCTTGAGAGCCAGAATTATTCCATTAAACATGAACTCCACGTTTTCAAGGCGCAACATTATTTTTTCCATTTGATATTTACCTTCATCCCCACTTCCATCATTTTTAGCGGATTGTCCTGATCTTGTGTAATTTGTTGTTTTTAAGTTTCCTTGCCGGCCTGCTGATATAAAAACTGATATATAAAGGGGTGCAAAAAAAAGTGCACCCCTTTTAGAAAATATTTTATCAGCAACCAGGGATCCTGATTTACCACTTGCTGATTTCAGGAATCCGAATCCAATCTTTAGTAATAATAACACGTTTTCCGTTTTTAACCGTGCTGATTTTAACATTCATGGCTGCTTCCGGAAAAGGAGCTGTTCTTACAAATTCAATTGTCGGCATCAGCCCTAATAATTCTTCACTGGAAAAGGGTCCATCAAAAAAGGCATTAAAAACCTCCTGACCGGTAATTTTATCAGGCCCCACTTTTTTGGCTACTCTTTCAATCAACCGCACAGCAATAATGGCCTGGGCAGCACCCTGGAGACTGGAAAGATCCCAGATCGTATCTTTGGAAGGCGGGTTGATTTTGGTCTTATACTCTTCAAAAACCTTATACCCCTTGATATTATGATCCAGTGATGGAGAGAAAGCAGCCACATCATAAACCCGGCCCTCGAGATCTTCAATGGGTAAGACTCTATTAACAGTGCCAATATCATTATGCGTGCTTAATACTATAGGAATCCGCAGGCCCAGCTCTTTTTCAGCTTTAAGCACTGTTACAACCTGGGAAGTACTGCCCAGCATCAGGATATAATCGGGTTTCTTTTTTTTGGCTAATTTGCGAATTTCAGTCATTACCGAAACAGGCACCATTTTTACATAGGTGGTTCCAACATACTCTAATTTATCAGTTTCAGCACACATACTCTTATAACCCTTGACAGCATCATCATAGGCTGGAATTCCCTGGGTGCTTACCGCCGCGACCCGGACAGGACGATCTTTGTCCCATTTTGACAAAACCCAGGCCAGAAAGCCTCGATATTCATGAACATAGGTTGGCCGGGGAGTAAAAGTCCACTGGTTTGGCAGCCACTGGTAGCCATAGCAGGCAGTGGATTGCAGCATGGGCACCTTATCGGTCGGCAGTCGTTTCATTAAAGCCGCTGCATCCGGGCCTCCAAGACCATGATATAAAATCGGTTTATCGGTTGCCAGAATTCCAGGCCACAGACTGGAAACAACTGCGGGATTATAACGCATATCATATACTTTAAGATTGATTTTGACACCCAATTTGCTGCCAACCTCATCATTCCACCACATGGTAATCGCCTTTTCAGCCGGCAGGGTGGTTTTGCTCAGATAAGAATAAGGGCCGCTAAAATCAGTAGAAACAGGAACGTTGTAGGTATACACTTTAGCCAGTCCATGGCTGGTGGTTAAAAAAATCGTAATAATCGCTAAACAAAATATCAGCCCAAATGTTTTTAATATTTTTTCCATTATTATCACCTCATTTTTAAATTATCGTTAAAGCTTTCAAGTATCAGCCAAAATCAGTAAAGAAAATTCACCTCCTTTAATTGAAATTTTTAATTGATTATATTCCAAAAGACTTTCTTAAAAGGTGAAACACAATTTTATAAATAAGGATATGGCCAAATTCGAAAGGAATGTTTAATGACACTCCAGCGATGGGCCAGCCCCTTAGGCTCAAAAATTAAAAACAGAATAATGACTCCACCCAGAACAACATTCATGCCCGTAAACCATGCTGTTCCCCCAAGGTTGGGAAAAGCCTCACTCAACCATGGGCCAAGGGTTACAAGCAACTCTTCCAGACCATGAATAGCAAAAGTACCAAAAATTGCTCCTAAAATACTGCCGGTTCCGCCGACAATCACCATGCCCACATACCAGATGCTGTTCCAGAGAGTAAACTGATCAACCATTACAAAGCGCAGATAATAGGCCCATAATCCACCCCCGATACCGGCAAACATGGCGCCAATGGCAAAGGCAAGTGTTTTATAATAAAACAGATTAACGCCCATGATTTCCGCAACAATATCATTATCCCGCAGAGCAACCAGGGCACGCCCAGTACGGCTGCGAGTGAGGTTAAAAGCAAAAAAAGACATAATTACGGCCCCGCCCATTACCAGAAAATATAAACCGGTACGCGACTGAATTACATAACTTCCGATTTTGGCTGGTTCCAGTCCAAGGCCCATGGAACTGCCAAACCAGCTGGACGGAAGATTGAGAATAAGCAAAGGAAAAAGAACCTGAGCCGCCATGGTGGTCAAGGCCAGATAAAACCCCTTGACACGCAAGGCCGGCATTCCAAAAATAATGCCTAATAGGGCAGCAGCAAGCCCGCCACCCGGGATGCTCAGCCAAAATGGCAGATGAAAATTAATCGCAAGAGATGCTGTTGCAAATGCTCCCATTCCCATAAAAGCGGATTGGCCAAGATTGATCTGGCCGGAAAGTCCGGTTGTAATTTGCAGACCAAGCACCACAACCAGCAAGATAGCCATAATGGACATCATACTCACCAGCTTGGCAGGCAGGATAAAAGGCAATAACAGCAAAAATATAAAGAGAATAATTAAACTGGTCCATTGATAAGGAGTATGCAGAAACGATTTGGCTTCTTTATAGGCGGAGAAATGAACTCCGCAGGGTAGAACTGCCATTTATTTAAACCCTTTCGATGATTTTCCAGCCAAACAGGCCCTGGGGTCTGATCAGCAGTACAATTAGCATTATGATAAAGGGAAAAGCTTCCGACATCGTGCCGTTGGTGTAGTCATCCAGGTATGCCTTGCACAAGGCTTCTCCCACTCCGATAATAATCCCGGCCAGAGGCGCACCCCAGATTGATTCCATCCCTGCCAAAAGCGCGACGGGCAGTGCCACCAAACCAATACTGGAGGCAAGAAAACCAATTGACTGGCCTGAAAGAAATATCAGGGCAGCAATAGTGGATAATACAAAACCCAATGCCCAGGCATAAGCCACTGAACGTTTGACTGATATCCCAAGAGACTGGGCGCAAACAGGATCTTCGGCTACAGCCGTCATTGTCAGTCCCCAACGGGTTTTTTCCAGGGCCAGGTAAAAAACGAAAAAAATAACAAAGGATAGCAGCCCCCCATATAAAATTGCCCGGCTGAAAATAAAGGGGCCAATATTTACTGGTACACCCGAAACAATATTGGGAAATAATTTAGGCGCGGGTCCCCAAACCATCAGCATGATGCCGCGCAAAAAAATCATCAGGCCGATAGTTACCATTACATTGGTAAAAAGCGATTCACCAATTAGATGCCTGAAAATACCTCTTTCAATAAAAAAACCGAGAATAATGACACATATAAATGAGAGCGGCAAAGCCAGCCAGAGCGGCATGTTCCAAATTGTGGCAAATTGAAAAACGATAAATCCGCCAAACACAACCACTTCTCCCTGTGCCAGATTTAAAATCCGGCTGGACCGATAAATGACAATAAACGCCAGTGCAATCATGGCGTAAAGCAGTCCAATCAGGAATCCATCAAAGGCATATTGGATAAAATCAATCATAAAATTATTTTCCTCATTTGTATTTAAATTGGGTCAGTCCTAAGGGCCCCGTAAATAAATCCAGCGCAATTTTGTGGATTTATTTATTTTTGTGACCCTAAGCCGAATTGATGAAAACAGTGGCTTTTAATGTTCCAACCCTTCCATCCTGATATTTAATTGGTATTTCACTTTTAACATGTTTTTGGCCGCTATAAATTCCTTGAATCAGCTCCTGATATTTCTCTCCCAAAAAGTTGCGCCTCAATTTTCTTGATCTGGTTAATTCAGATTCATCAGGGTCCAGTTCCTTGGGCAAATTGATAAACTGCTTTACAACTGCCTCTTTATCAAGCATCTGGTTAACCTTTATAATTTCGCCGGCAATAAGTTCCCGAATCTGCGGCAACTGGCTTAAATCAGTAAAAGTGGTATATGCAATACCGTGTTTTTCCGCCCAGCGGCCTGCATTTTCAGGGTCAATATTAACAAGTGCTGCAACATAAGGTTTTTGTGTATCCCCAAGGGTCATAACATCTTTGATAAAAGGAGAGAAGCGGAGCCGGGTTTCAATAAATTGAGGAGGAAATTTATGGCCGGTTGAAAGTGTACTTAAATCAGAGACCCTATCCAGATAAACCAGTTGCCCATCATCTCTGACCCGCACGGAATCACCGGTTTTAAACCATCCTTTGGAAAAAGCTTTTTCAGTTGCCTCAGGACTATTATAATAGCCCCTGAAACCGGAGCCTCCTTTAACCTGCAACTCACCTTCCTCTGATATTAGCCATTTAAAAGCCTGGCCGAAATTAGGATCGGACTCAGCCCATCTGCCCACTGTTTCCAGATCAAAATGGTTGCCTGTATGAACTGAAAAAAGTCCGCCTTCAGTGCTTCCGTAAATATTGCGCAGTTTAACTCCCATGGCATGAAAAAATCGGAACACATCCGGAGCCATGGCAGCGCCTCCGCTTAAAGCCAGGTAGGTTTTTTTAAGGCCAAGATTATCTCGTAATGGATTTAAAACCAGGAGTTTCGCCAAAGGCAGTAAAAAACGGTAAACCGGATTTTCAGCAGGGCCGCCGGTCTGCTGAGATGTTGCTTTTAAACCGATTTTAATACCAAGTTTATAAAATAATTTTCTGAAAAAGCCGGCATCCATCATGTGGGATTCAACTGAACTGGCCAGACTTTCCCATTGGCGTGGGCCAAAAAGAAGCAGTTCAGAGCCCAGTTCACGGATATTTTCCAGAATTGTTTCAGGCTCTTCCGGAAAATTAATTTCAAAAGGGGCCATGAGTCCAATGGTAATGCCGAACCACTGTTCAGTTGCCCAGGCTGGTGAAAGATAGGAAAGATAGCGCAAAAATTTATGCGTTGGCAGATAAGCCATTACCCTTACAGCATTATCCATCAGATAATTATAGGGTAAAACCACACCTTTGGGTAATCCCGTAGTTCCTGAGCTATAACTTAAAACAGCTATATCATCACCTTTACCGTCGTCAATTAATTGATCAAAAAGCTTTGGGTGCTCTTTTTCAAATTTGCGGCCCTTTTCCTGAACTGCTTTAAATTTGGACAAATGCGGGTGATCATAATTCCACATCCCGCGTGAATCCCAATAGATTATGCAGCGCAGGCTATCAACCTGATTTCGAATTTCCAGAACCTTATCCACCTGTTCCTGGTCTTCGGCCACAACAAAAACAGCTTGGGAATTATTAAGAATATATTTCATCTCATCAGGGGTTGCATCAGGATAGATACAAACGGACTTTGCTCTCACGCACATGGTCCCCCATTCAGCCCAATAGGTTTCCAGCTTGTTTTCCCCCACTACCGCGACAGTTTCACCCTCTTTTAATCCAAGTGCCATCATGCCCAAAGCGAAATATTTAATCTCCTGATATACTTCATCAAAAGTACGAGACTGCCAGATTCCAAGATGCTTGCGCCGCATAAAAACTTTATTGCCCAGCTTTTGAACTCTGAGCCGCAGCAGTTTTGGAATAGTGTTGGTTTCAATTTTGGGAAATTTTACCAATAATTTTTCCTGCTTCATATATTAACTCATTATCTTTTTTATTTGTCCCAGGCCTTATAGCCCATTGGATCATCTTCTTCATCCTGACCAAGATAAGCCATGATAACCTTTTGATTATGCTGAATCTCTTCGGGCTTTCCTTCGGCAATAATATTTCCCCAGTCAACTGCAATGATACGATCTGAAATATCCATGACTACTTCCATATCGTGTTCTACCAGAATGATTTGAATTTTCATAAATTACTCTATATCCAGAATAAAACGAGCCATATCCTCTTTTTCTTCCATATTCATGCCGGCCATGGGTTCATCCATGATCAAAATCCTGGGGCTCAGGGCCAAAGCCCGCCCCAGATCAACCAGCTTGCGCAGACCATAACCCAGCTCGCCTACAATCGAATCCCGAATACCTTCGATTTCAAGAAAATCAATGATTTTTTCAACTTCCAGGCGGTTAATAATTTCTTCTTTATGAACCCATGGCCAATGAAAAAATGCCTGAAGAAAATTGGTTTTCATAAGTACATGGCGACCAGCCAGAATATTATCTAAAACCGTCATGCCGGGATAAACCTGCATGCCCTGGAATGTTCGGGCAACTCCCAGAGCAGCTCGCTTATGAATCGGAAGCCTGGTGATATTTTTCCCTTTAAAAAAAACCTTTCCCTGATTCGGGCTGTAGAAACCTGATAAACAATTTAGCAGGCTGGTTTTGCCGGCGCCATTAGGCCCGATAATGGAAAGGATTTCTCCCTCTCGAAGCTCAAAGGAAATATCACTAAGCACTTGAATACCACCGAAAGAAAGCGAAATATTCTCTACGGCAAGAGCAACATCGTTGCTTTTTGAAACTGAATCCAAAATTTAACTCCTGGTTGTGTAAATCATTTTTCAGGATTGCATTTTTTTTGCAGTCCAAGTAAAAGAAGATCAAAAGCCCGGTCAAGGGTGGTTTTAAAATAATCCCTTGCAGGATTAATTCTTTTTTTTGATTCCTCCCACAATAAAAGTCCGGTAAAGGTACTCCAGAGAATGTCTGTGTCGGCCATTACATGACCCCCGCAAAAGATTCCCTGTGATGCCCCCTGTTGCAAAACTGCGGCCATCATTCTTAAAGTCCGGCGGGTCATATCATTTATTTTTTCTATTAGATCATCACTTATCTCGGCAAAGGCATTTACCACCTGCAGATGCAAAATATTTTTTAAAATCAGTGGTTCGTAAAGAAATGTTTTATACATGGCGTCTTTAAAGCCAATAATTTTTCCTTCCACCCCAAGGGTTTCATCACGGTAAACCATCTCAATCTGTTCTTCAAGAAATTTTAGAGTTATCAGATTCAAAGAAGCATATAACTCACCTTTATTCTTAAAATAACTATATATGGTAGCCACACTTAATTCAACCCGTGAAGCAATATCTTCCATAGTAGTTGCCGCATATCCCTTTTGCAGAAAAATTTCTTTGGCAGCAGCTTGAATCTGATCTGTTCTGGCCTGTTTCTCTCTTTGTTTTCTTTCTTTAACACCCATTATCTCAAATTTTCTTTCTTAATAGGCCTATATTCTAAAACAATTAGTATTTTTAATGTGCTTAGTTATTTATGCATGATTAAATTTGTAATCTAATTATTATATTCTAAATATGATTTTGTCAAAGCTTTTTTTAATACTGCCAGGAGGCGGATTCTAAATCCGCCTATTTTTATGATTTTTCAGCATTTAGGGCCCCAGTAACTGTATATGTTCTCACATTGGATATAATTAAATTGTTTTATTATAAATTAATGCTCATTAAAGAATGTTATACAATGACAGACCGCGCCCTTGCCAGAGAAGTTGGCCATCGCATAGGTCAACTCCGACTGGAGCAAAACATATCGCAAAAGGAAGTTTCCGATCATGTCGGCATAACTATCAAGACTTACAGGCGTATCATAGACGGAGGCGGGAAGATTGAAACATTAATTGCCGTTCTCAGGGTCCTTGGTCAACTTGAGCTTGTTGACTCTTTTATCCCGGAAAGCACATTCAGTTCATTAGAGCTTGTTAAAATGCGTAATAAAAAGCGGCTGAGGGCCTCCAGAAAAACAAAGATTTCCATGGAATCAGAAACACAAAAGGATCTTGACTGGTGAGCATTAAAACTGCACGGGTAAATCTATGGGGGGATTTTATCGGGGCACTTGCGATTGATGAAAGATCACATCTTGCCACCTTTGAGTATGATCCCGAATGGATACGAAAAGGGATTGAAATCGCACCAATTCGCATGCCACTTTCCACTCGTAAATATTCATTTCCGGGATTGAACCCTGAAACATATAAAGGGCTTCCTGCAGTTTTTGCCGATTCTCTTCCCGATGATTTTGGAAATGCCGTAATCAATGCCTGGTTAACCCGGCAGGGTCGCAGCTCAGAATCATTTACATCCATTGAACGGCTACTTTACACAGGTAATCGAGGCATAGGCGCCCTGGAATATGCCCCGGCATTAAGACGCGGGAAAAATCCTTTAGGCAACCTCGAACTTGAATCTCTTATTCACATTGCACAAAACATTCTGAATCAGCGAGCGGGTCTGATTGCAGGACCGCAACCTGATAACGACAAGGCAATGGAGACCATTTTCCAGCTCGGCACATCTGCCGGTGGCGCCAGGGCTAAGGCGATTATAGCAATAAACAAAAAAAGAACCTCCATTCGCTCCGGACAGTTAACAGCCCCCAAAGGGTTTGAACACTACATTTTAAAATTTGATGGGGTCTCGGAACAAAACAGTTCCAGTGAAATTTTCGGAGATCCTAAAGGCTATGGATTGATGGAGTATGCTTATTATTGGATGGCATTGGATGTCGGAATAAATGTTTCTCCTTCCGAACTGCTGAGAGAGAAGAACCGGGCCCATTTTATGACCAAGAGGTTTGATCGTATCGGTAATAAGAAAATTCATTTCATATCTCTATGCGGCATGGACCATTCCGATTTCAAAAAACCGGGCACATATAGCTATGAAGAGCTGTTTTCAGTTGCCAGGCGCTTACGTTTATCACGCGATGAGGCAATCGAAATATTCAGGCGAATGGTATTTAATGTCATTGCCCGCAATCAGGATGATCACTCTAAAAATATCGGATTTCTTTTAAACAAAGACGATGGAAAATGGAAATTGGCACCGGCTTTTGACATGGTTTACAGTTATAGAAAAGATTCACCCTGGGTTAATTCCCATCAAATGACGATAAATGGAAAAAGGGATAATTTCAGCCGCGAAGATCTGCATATCGTTGCCACTTCCTGTATAAGCAATTTCAGCAGAAAAGACACGGACAACATCATCAACCATGTGATTGATGTTGTTGCGAATTGGGATTATTACGCAAAGGAGTCCGGAGTTTTTCCTGAGCTGCATCGTAAAATAAAAAATCATATTCGAATCAGGATCTGACCTTTTTTGAAATATGTGACCCCATGTGCCATACAAAATAACGTCCCCGAAATCCCTCCAGGCAAGAATCAAGTTTAATAGTTGAGTACGTCCCCGAAGTCCCGCCAAGGCTGCCTTTAATTTTATTGACATTTAGAGCATATTGCGCAATATATTCCGAAATAGTTTAACTTTTTC
>JASFBJ010000501.1 GCA_030149585.1 Desulfobacterales bacterium
TTTTCATTTTTTTTCTTAAACTGTTTATCCTCTCTTCTGAAATGTTTATTTCTCCCATAATTTTTCCTCCATACCTTAATAAATGCTTTTGATGTATTTTCTGTGTTAATTAAAGCCTGATAAGAAAATAAAGGCCATGATCGTTTAGAAAAATCAGCCTGGATTAACAGGCGATCTGTTATTGGCAAAATAGGTCTTAAAATAGTGTTTGATGGCGAGTCTGGCGTATTGAGCGGCTCTTTTGCCTATAAATTTCTCATGGGCCACAACCACTGCGATTGCCAGGCTGCCGGGCCCATCTTTTTCACCGGCAAAGCCAACAAACCAGTCAAATTTGGCATCATGGCTTTTATTATAGATAGAACCGGTTTTGCCGCCGATTTTTAATCTGGATAGAACCTTATCTCTTTTATATCCTTTAAAAGACTTATACCCTGTGCCTGATTTGATGGTTGTTTGCATTAAAACGTCAATTATTTTGGCGGTTTTAATGTCAATGGCCTGCCCCATAATGGCTGTTTTGCTTTTATAAATAATTTTTCCTTTTGCATTAATAACCTGCCTGATAATTGTAGGTTCCACCAGACGGCCATTATTTAAAACAGATGCGGCGATCATCGCACCATGTAAAGGCGAAATAGTTGTTTGCCGGTTAAAACCACAGGCTATTTCAGCCCAATGATATGGTTTTTCAGAAATCTGTATATGACTGGGTGCAACCGGAATTTCAAAATTCAGATCATCATTAAAGCCAAAGGCCCTGGCATAGTTTTCCAGGATGTTTTTTTTTAGATACAAACAACCGATTTTACCAAAAACAGGGTTGATTGACTGGGCAAAAGAGTTTTTAAAACTGACCCGGTTGGTGTACCTGTTTGATTTATCTTTGAGTTGTGATTTATACAGAGTATGTTTATATCCGTTAAATTTTAATATTGAATTGGCATTATACCCGCATTTTTCAACAGCAGCCGCGGCTGTTATAATTTTAAAAATACTTGCCGCTGGGAAATGATTGCTGACGCATTGATTCTCTTTATGGCCGGTTTTATCAAAACTGGCCATAATTTTGACAATGCCGGTATCAGGATCCAATGCTACAATACCGATATACCGGGAGTTAACCCGATCCATGGCTTTCAGCAGACGGTTTTGCAAGGAAATATCGAGACTTGTTTGGGCCTGGTATGATTCAAGGCCAAAGGTAAAATCAAATTGCTGATTTTCCATATTAACAAGATTTACTTCCTTTAGCAATTTTCTGATATCATTTTTCCCCAAAAGCTGTGGTTTTTGGGGGTCAATAAGAGTAGTATTATTTTTAAAATAGCTGCGAAAAGATTTGTGGAGTATTTTAGCAACCCCATAAACAGCTATTGAACAGATGAGTACCAGAATGAGCAGAGGAATAATTTTTTTATAAAAATTCCGATTGGATGCATCTTTTTGAAGTTTTTTTTGATATTCCCTCCAGCTTGATTGCTCAGGGATTATGGGTTTGTGTTTGCCGGGCATATAAGGTTTTTCCCTCTATCCTTGTGAAATTTATTCTCTGATTATTTATGGGAAAAATTTGCAAGATAAGGTATGATGTTTAAAACACTTTTCTTGTTTTAATGCAATTTTTAGATTATATTATGCTGGTGGGTTCAATGCAAGGAAAATGAGCGACTGCAAATTAGGGTCCCAGAAA
>JASFBJ010000053.1 GCA_030149585.1 Desulfobacterales bacterium
TCCAGCGTGGGAATGCAGACCACATAGGGTTCCCACGCTGGAGCATGGGAACCAGACAAGAAGCAACATCTAAAAAGTGTAAACTAAATTTGAAGGATGCATAAAAATCTTGAAATAGCTCGCTATTCCTGCAACTTTTGTACTTTTATATCAAACAGACCTGACCTTTAGATTGTCACATAATAAATTTAACAAGGCCAGAGAGAGGAGATAATACTAATAGTATATCGCAGGCCGATAACGCAGTGAAATTATTTATGTGACGATCTATAAATCTGTGCGCCTACTTGTAGAAGTTATTTCGTCCTTGTTCCTAACGAACCGAGGAAAACAGGCTTGCCTTAATAAATTCACGGTTCAAGCGGGCAATATTGATAATGGAAATTTCCTTGGGGCATTCTGCCTCGCATTCGGTTTCGTTTGTACAGTTGCCAAAACCAAGACAGTCCATTTCCCTGACCATGGCGATGGCGCGTCTTGCGGCTTCGGGCCTGCCCTGGGGCAAAAGCGCGAGCTGGGAAATTTTTGCGCCTACAAATAACATGGCTGAGGCATTGGGGCAGGCAGCCACACATGCCCCGCAACCAATACATGCCGCGGCATCCATTGCAAGTTCAGCTATTTCCTGGGGAATCGGGATGGCATTGGCGTCCGGGGCACCACCTGTATTGGCTGATATATAACCACCCTTTTGAATGATTTTGTCAAAACCACTGCGGTCAACCACCAGATCTTTAATAATTTTAAAAGCCCGTGCACGCCAGGGCTCGACGATAATAGTATCCCCGTTGGAAAAGTGGCGCATATGCAACTGGCAAAGTGTAGTGCCTTTTTCCGGGCCATGTGCCCGGCCGTTAATCATCGCACCGCACATACCGCATATTCCTTCGCGGCAGTCATGATCAAAAGCAATGGGCTCCGTGCCGTTTAAGGTTAATTTTTCATTAACCACATCTATCATTTCAAGAAAAGACATATCAGTGGAAATATTTTCAGCCTGGTATGTTTCAAGCTTGCCTTTAACATTTGATCCTTGCTGGCGCCATACCTTTAATGTCAGATTTATTGTTTTTGTCACTTATAACTCCTTTGTGTTAATTGGACATTTTCAAAAACCAAAGGCTCTTTGTGGAGTACAGGTTCTTTGTTGTCTTCCGTAAATTCCCAGGCCGCCACGTGACAAAAATTTTCATCATCACGCAAAGCTTCGTTTTCTTCGGTCTGATGGGCTTCATTAAAATGACCTCCACATGATTCCTGACGGTCAAGGGCATCTGAAATCATTAATTCTGCGAATTCAAGAAAATCAGCCACTCTGCCGGCCTTTTCAAGGCTCTGATTGAAGTCATTATTATTACCGGGAACCTTAGCATTTTCCCAGAATTCCGCACGTAATTCCTGAATCATTATTTTTGCTTTACTCAAACCCTCATTATTTCTGGACATGCCGCAATATTCCCACAGAATTCGGCCCAGTTGTTTATGAATATCATCCACAGTCCGTTTACCATTAATGGTCAGCAGTTTTTTAATACGCTTTTTAACCTCTGATTCCGCATCATTAAAGGCTGGATGCTTCGTTGTATTGTCACCTTTGGTAATGCCGTTAAGATACCCGCCAATAGTATAGGGAATTACAAAATAACCGTCAGCCAGCCCCTGCATAAGAGCACTGGCGCCCAGACGATTGGCCCCGTGGTCGGAAAAATTGGCCTCACCTAATACAAAGAGTCCTGGAATATTGCTCATCAGGTTATAATCCACCCAGAGCCCACCCATGGTATAATGTATTGCAGGATAAATCATCATAGGAGTTTTATAGGGGTTTTCAGCAGTAATTTTTTCATACATCTGGAATAGATTACCATATTTTTTTGCAATTGCGTCATTGCCGTCTCTTTGGATTGCATCGGCAAAATCAAGATAAACCGCAAGTTTTGTTTCTCCAACGCCTTTGCTTAAATCGCATTGCTCTTTTGCATTTCGAGAAGCAACATCCCTTGGTACCAGATTGCCGAAACTTGGATATTTTTCTTCCAGATAATAATCTCGCTCATTTTCCGGGATTTGATCAGGACTGCGCGTATCTCCCGGTTTTTTGGGAACCCAGACCCGGCCGTCATTTCTCAAACTTTCGCTCATCAAGGTCAGTTTGGATTGATAATCGCCGTGCATTGGTATACAGGTGGGATGAATCTGGGTAAAACAGGGGTTGGCAAAAAGAGCGCCTTTTTTATAGGCTCTGAAACCAGCTGTTACATTTGAAGACATTGCATTGGTTGACAGGAAAAATACATTTCCATATCCTCCGTTACATAGAATCACTGCATCTGCGACATGTCGTTCAACTTCACCACTGATTAAATTTCTAGTAATAATTCCTTTGGCATGTCCGTCAATAAGCACTAGTTCCAGCATCTCGCGACGTGGAAACATTTGAACCTTGCCAAGTCCTACCTGGCGCATCATGGCACTATACGCACCCAGCAGAAGCTGCTGGCCGGTTTGCCCTCTGGCGTAAAAAGTTCTGGAAACCTGGGCACCGCCAAAAGAGCGGTTGGCAAGCAAACCACCATAATCCCTGGCAAAGGGGATTCCCTGGGCCACTCCCTGATCAATAATATTATTGCTGACCTGGGCCAGCCGATAAACATTGGCCTCCCTTGATCTGAAATCACCGCCCTTTATTGTATCGTAAAAAAGGCGCTGGATGGAGTCACTATCATTAGGATAGTTTTTTGCAGCATTAATTCCGCCCTGGGCTGCGATGCTGTGGGCTCTGCGCGGGCTGTCCTGGATGCAAAATGTTTTAACATTATAGCCAAGTTCAGCCAGTGTTGCCGAGGCGGAACCACCAGCCAGGCCAGTACCTACAACTATTACCGTAAATTTTCTTTTATTAGCAGGATTTACAAGTTTTAATTCAAAACAGTGCTTATCCCATTTGTCGGCCAATGGCCCATTAGGGATTTTAGCGTCTAAATGCATGAATTACTCCTTTATTTATAATTGAAAAGTTAGTGAACCTAAAATAAAAAGCACACAGTATTAAAATAGACTGTCAGGATGTTATTGAAATAAAAACCGGCAGAAAGCCAAAACCTATTCCAATGGCCAGGCTAAATATAATTCCAGCAAGTTTTATAGTCGGCATATATTTAATATGATTGAGGCCAAGAGTCTGAAAGGCACTCCAGAAACCGTGGCTCACATGTATGGCGGCGATAATCATGGAAAAAATATAAATGCCGATATATAGGGGATTTTGGAAAGCACTTGCTATGATTTGGTAAATCGTTGTTTCGGATTTATCTACAAAATGAAAATTTAGCAGGTGAAAAATGAGAAAAGCTAAAATAATTAACCCGCTATACGGCATTGTAGCAGATCCCAGAGTGCGGCCACCAGCAGATTTATTAACACTATACCTTATTGGGCGAGCTGTAAGGTTCTGGTAAAACAGGGTCAGACCTGTTAAAATATGAACCAGACCAAAAAGCAAAAGACCGATTTCAGCGATGGTTATTAAGGGGCCTAAAGCGTGGAGATGCTCAGCATAGGAATTAAAGGCATCGGGACCACCATAAATCGATAGATTTCCGGCAAGGTGACCCATCAAAAATCCGCAAAAAGCAAATCCAGTAAAGGCCATCAGCAGCTTTTTCCCAATAGAACTTAGCACCATATTTGTCAGCCAATTCATCAAATCCTCCATTTATAATAATATTATTATTTGGGTAAAAAACAAAAAAATCTTTACTTCATATTACCATACTATATGGTAAATCAAAGTAAAGACGAAAGGTTACACTCTTTTAGCAAAAATGTCAATGAATCTTTAAGCGCTGCAAACTTCTTGACACCCCCTTTGAGCTCGTATACTAAATTATCGGTGTTGTAGTTTGGGCTTTTAATTCTTTATAAAAAATTTCAACAAATTATAGTCAGTGTATAATTAAAAAGTTTAAGCCAATGGAGAGATAGCATGGGGCAATATGAAATTGATTTAATCCGGATTATCGCTAGCGCAGGGCTGATGGTTCAGCTGGTGCTGCTGATTCTGCTGTTTTTTTCAGTAACATCATGGGGAATCATGTTTATTAAATTTCGTTATATCAGAAAAGCAATTAAGGAGTCAGATCGTTTCATCGAATATTTCTGGAAAAGTCGTGATCTGGCCGGTGCTTTTACTAAAGCCAAACAGCTAAAAGGCAGCCCGGTTGCCAGAATTTTCAGGATAGGATATCTTGAATTAAAAAGGATTCAAAGTCAGGAAGAAGCCAAGTCAAAAGATTCAGATAGTGCTTCACTAAAAATCAGATCCAGGGGAGCTGATAATGTTAAAAGAGCCCTGCGCCGGGCAATCAATACTGAAATTACCCAAATGACCCAGATGGTTCCTTTTCTGGCGACTACTGGAAATACCACCCCGTTTATTGGTTTATTTGGTACTGTATGGGGAATTATGAACTCTTTTCATGGGATAGGGCTCAGCGGCTCGGCCAGTCTGGCGGTTGTGGCTCCAGGAATTTCAGAAGCTTTAATAGCAACGGCCGCTGGTTTGGCGGTTGCTATTCCTGCTGTGATTGCGTTTAATCACTTTATGCAAAAAATAAAAGTAATTGAATCTGATCTTGTAAGTTTCGAGGCCGACTTTCTCAATATTATTGAAAGAGATATTTTAACTTAGCGATCGTATAAGGAAAAGTGAGATGGCTATTGAGAGTAATAGCGACAGGCTGATGTCTGAAATCAACGTTACTCCTTTTGTGGATGTAATGCTTGTATTATTGATTATTTTTATGGTTACGGCTCCTATGATGACGCAAGGAGTTGATGTTTCGCTGCCTGAAGCAGCATCTAAACCTCTTATTGCTGAAAAAGAGCAGTTGGTAGTTACGATTGATAAAAACCACAGCGTATATATTAACGACTATGAGGTTCAACCTGAGTTTTTGCAGGAAAAGCTGAAAAAGATACTTAAGGGCATGGATGACCAAAGGGTTTATTTTAAGGCAGACAAGGATATCTCTTATGGCCTGGTTGTTTATATAATGGCGGAGATAAAAGGGGCCGGCATTGATAATCTGGGGATGATAACCCAACCATTAACCGATTTTCAATTTCCAAAGAAAAATAAATAGATTTAAACTCCATCAAAACCTTAATTTTCGGACGGGTTTTGTAGCAGGCCTCTTATATGCAAACATCTGTTAATAATTTTCATAAGACAAATGAACATTCCCTGCATACTATTATGCCTTTTGCACTTTCTTTGACAGTACATTTTATTCTATTTGCGGCTATAATTATTTCACCTGATTTTAAAAAACCAATAAAGACCTTACCAAGTGTTATCAACGTTAGTATGGTAAATCTTCCGGAATCTGAAAAAAAATCGGAAAAAGATATAGCCGTTAAAACCAGACCTGCCAAACCTGAAATAAAAGAAAAACATACGCAGAAGCATTTACCCGATAAAATTAAATCAAAACAAACAGCGCCTGCTTTATCAAAAAAAAAATTTAAAGTTAAAACTTCTTTAAAGAAAAAAACTTTTAAATCAGCCAGGGTGGTCAAAAGCGCGATAAAAAATATTGAAAAAAAAGTTGCAGAATCAAGGCCGGAGGCTCTGACTAACGTCCTTGAGCAGCTAAAGGCCAAGGTAATCAAGACCGAACAAAATAAAAAGGAGGTGGGGAAAGCTGGAAAAAAAGGCCTTTCTACCGGGCGGCAGAGCTTGCAGGGAAAAAAAATCGCCGCGTTAATAGATGTTTATCGGGTTGAGGTTGCCTATCAGATTCAGAAAAACTGGGCTTTTTCAGATCAGCTGGCCGGCGGCAACGCCAAAGGCTTACAGGTTAGCCTGGTATTTAACATAATGCCCAATGGAGAGATCAGGGATCTTTGGTTCACCGATCGCTCCGGCAATAAATATCTGGATGAATCCGCTTATAAAGCGGTTATGAAATCAAACCCTGTTAATCCGCATCCTGCGGGAGTTTACAAACCCTTTGTACTAATGGCCTTGCGTTTTACATCTGAAGGGGTTAAGTAATGAGTTGCACTAAAAATGCAGCTTTGTCTATCGCCTCATGCTCAAATTGATAAAATTATGAAATATTATTTTAAAATATTTTTTTTTATAATTATTACAGGGTTATTTGCCGGAGTACTGGTTTGCCAGGCAGAGTACGATTATATTGATATAAATAATCCTTTTTTGCGAAAAATTCCTATTGCAATTCCTTTTTTCAAGAGCATTGGCGATGGCCCTGAGGCAGCCAAAGCATCTGTTGCTGGATCAGATCTTTTATCAGAGACTCTTGAGTTTACAGGTTATTTTAAAATGCTGGACAGGGGGGCATTTCTTTCAGATTCTCAAAGCAGTCTAATTGCTCCAAAGATTAATTTTCGGAATTGGACTTTTATCAAGGCCGAACTTTTGATAACCGGTGGCATTTTGATTAAAAATAATGTCGTTGAAATGGAGTTACGACTATTTGATACTTTTAAAGAACGTCTTTTAATCGGCAAGCGATACAAAGGCTGGAAAAAAGATCAGCGCAAAATAATCAGACGGTTTTGTGATGAGGTGGTCTATCATCTTACTGGAAAACACGGTATCTTCAGCACTAAGCTGGCTTTTGTCTCAGACAGCACTGGAAATAAAGAGATTTATATCTGTGATTTTGACGGCCATGACCCGAAAAGATTTACCCATAATAAAACCATTACTTTATTTCCAGCATGGTCTTCAAGTGGAAAACAGCTTGCATATACTTCTTTTATAAGAGGTAAACCTGATCTTTTTATCAAAAATATTAATAAAAAAAGAGGGTTCCGGCTTGTTAAAAAGGGGATTCAGATCGCGCCTGCCTGGGTGCCTGGAAAATATATGCTGTCAGCGACCTTATCTTTTTCAGGTGACCAGGAAATTTATCTATTGACCGGAGAAGGGAAAATTATTAATAGATTGACTAAAAGCAGGGGCATTGATGTGGATGCAACCTGGTCTCCGGATGGAAAGAAAATGGCTTTTGTTTCTAAACGTTCTGGAACACCTCAAATTTATATAAAAGAAATTGCTTCAGACAGGGTATCCAGGCTCACTTATGATGGGAGGTATAATACGCAGCCAAGCTGGTCACCTCATGGTGATAAAATTGCATATAGTGCAATGTCAGGCACTCAAATAAATATTATAGTTATTGATATTAAAAGCGGTAAATTATTAAAATTAACCGATGGGCAAGGGGATAATGAATCTCCGACCTGGTCTCCGGACAGCAGCTTAATCGCCTTTAGTTCCACTCGGGAAGGCCAGTCAAAAATTTATGTTATGACTATGTACGGAACAGATCAAAGACGTTTATTCACAATGGCCGGAGAACAAACAGATCCAGCCTGGTCTCCGGGTTTTGCCAATAAATAATGTTTAAAACTAAAATAGTGTCTGAATGGAAATCAGCAGTTTCTATTCAGATACCAGGTCGTTAAATAAAAACAATACAATTAATTTGAAAAGGAGAAAAGTATGAAACGCAGATTATGGATCAGTTTAGCACTATTACTCATTATTCCAGGATTGCTGTTAACGGTTTCATGTGCCAAAAAAGCTGTACAATCAGAATCCGAAGTGATTCAGCCGGAAGAAAAAGACAACTCCGAGGCCGAAGAGGCTGCCAGGCAAGTTGAAATAGACAGGCAGACTGAAATAGACAGGCAAGCTGAAATAGACAGGCAAGAGGAGATCGAAAGAGATCGCAAACTCGAAGAGGAGCGTCTGCAGGCCCAGAGTTTAAGAGCTGAAGAGGCAAACCGTGAAATGATGGTTGCCAGAAATATGTTTATTAATGAGGATATCCACTTTGATTTTGACTCAGCGATAATTCTTTTTTCAGCACAGGATCTGTTAAAAGAAAAAGCTCGCTGGTTAGAGGAAAATTCTGATGTTACAATAATCATTGAGGGCCATTGCGATGAAAGGGGTACCAGCGCTTATAACCTGGCTTTGGGTGACAGGCGGGCTGAAAGCGTTAAGACTTTTTTAATTGATCTTGGAATTGCCAGTTCCCGCCTGACCACGATCAGCTATGGTGAAGAGCGACCCGTGGATGATGCCAGCACTGAAGAAGCCTGGGCCAAAAACCGGCGAGCTCATCTAATTATAGAATAGATTAGTTATTATCTGTTTAAACAAAAAACAGGGCAAAATAATTTTGCCCTGTTTTTCATCTCATAATCAATAAAAATTATATTAATGAAAAACTTGATTATAATCATTCTTATTTTGTTTTTTTTTCCAGGCTGCGCTCTGCAAAAAGACCTGCGTGCTCTTGATAAACGTTTAACTATTGCTGAAACTCAGGTTAAAATTTCCAAAGAGCGGCATGATACTTATATTGCTCAAAATTCTAAGGCCATGAAAAAAAATCAGGGCCGAATTATAGCTGAAGTTAACGCCCTGAAAAAAATCAGGGAAAAAGAAAATCAGAAGCTTCGAAATAAATATGCCGGTCAAAGTGCAGGCCTTGAGCAAATACGCGAAGATCTGCAACTTATAAACGGCAGGCTGGAAGAGATCGAATATTTATTTAAGCGCCGATTAGATTCCTTTGAAGAAAAAGAAAAAAATCGCGGCTCCAGGCTGGATCAGTTGGCTGAGGATATTAGGCAGATCAAAAAACGAAGTAACCGTTTGGAAAAATATCTAAATCTGGAATATTCCGCCACAGCCGCCAATGTTCTCAAAGATGCTTCTATTGCTGATGACCCAAAGCAAATAAATAAGCTCACCGAAAAACAGCTCTATCTATCTGCTAAAAAGGCATTTGACAGTACTGACTTTGCCAAAGCACTGGCCATGTTTGAAGAATTTTTGAAAAAATATCCCAAATCAAAGAATGCGGATAATTCTCAATTTTGGATCGGCGAAATCTATTATCATGATAAGTGGTATGAAAAGGCTATTTTAGAGTATCAAAAGGTTATAGAGAAATATCCCAGAGGGAATAAAGTTCCGGCAGCTCTTTTAAAACAGGGTTTGGCATTTTTCAGGTTAGGAGATAAGGCAAATACACGTCTTATTCTAAAGGAGTTGATTAAAAAATTTCCAAAAGTAAATGAGGCAAAAATAGCCGGAAAAAAACTAAAAAATTTATAATGCCGCTTTTTGAATTAAAAACAAAATCCTTCGTAATTTCCGGTCAAATTAAATTCCCCTCTCATTAGCTGCTGCCGGGTTTTTGATTCGCTTCCTAAAGATAGATAATGCAAGATTATTTTATGAATTTGCTTATGGATTTACTCTGGGTATCAGGATGCTTAAGATTATTGGGATAGATCCAGGACTGGCAGCCACTGGAATTGGAATTGTGCTGGGCAGGGGGCTTAAAATTGCCGGGTTTTCCTATGGAGTCATTAATACTTCAAAAGATTTTTCTTTATCCAACCGTTTGAATCAGATTTTCAGCAAAATTCAACGCGTTTTAGAGGCGGAAAAACCGGATTTGATGATTATGGAAGATATTTTTTTACTGGAAAAATATCCTAAAGCCGCTATATCTTTGGGCAAGGTTTGCGGTGTAATCATGCTGGCTGCGGAGCAAACCGGAATTTCCATTCTCGAAGTGCCGGTGCGTGAGGCAAAACAGGTTTTAACAGGTAATGGCAATGCTTCTAAAGAACAGCTTGAAAAATCTGTCAGGCATACTTTGCAAATAAAAAACCCTATAAGGCCATTTCATTCATCTGATGCTCTGGGCCTGGCATTGATCGGCCTTTTTCGCTATGGTAAAAAAAAATATGTCTAATAATATCATAGCTGGATCAAAACCTTAGATTATAGCATGGTAAGATGATTTTTGAGTATTTTTTGCACTGTTTAATTTTGGAACTGGATGAACTATGATTAGTTATATGGAAGGCAAACTCATACAAAAGGACGAGGATCGAATCATTTTACTTGCCAATCAGGTGGGTTATGAGGTGCTTTTACCGGTAATGGTGATGGATACCCTGGTTGATAAAAAAATCGGGTCTGAACTCTCATTTTATATTTATTATCATCAAACCGAGAGACAACCCAGGCCGGTGTTAATTGGTTTTAATCTGGAAGCGGAAAAAAAATTTTTTCAATCTTTTATTTCAGTTGAGGCAATAGGGCCCTTAAAAGCAGTTAAAGCTCTGAGTCTGCCGGTTCGTGATATTGCCAGAGCCATTGAGAATCAGGATGCTGATCAGCTAAAAAAACTCAAGGGTATTGGGGCCCGTACTGCTCAAAAGATCATTGCGTCTTTAAGCGGTAAAATGGATAAATTCGCTCTTATTTGTGAGGCTGATAAAAAAAGAAAAATTCCGGTTATAAATTTTGAGGAACAGGTAAAAGATGTTCTGGTTATTCAATTGGGACACAAGCTGGCTGATGCCAAACAGATGATTTACGAAGCCTTGAAACGAGACAGCTCAATTTCAACCGCAGAAGCACTTTTTGATGAAGTATATCGCGGTGAGAGTCAAAAATAAATTTTAAAATCTTAACAGAAAATACTATCAATGGCAGACTCAATTTTAACACATTCATCTGATAATATTCAGGGCCTTCTCAATAATAAATCTTTAGATGTTGATCTTGAACCTGAAATTTTATCTTTACGGCCGGAATCCTTAAAAGATTATATAGGTCAAAAAGAGGTTGTAGAAGCCCTTATAATTGCTATTGAAGCTGCTAATCTGCGTAAAGAGCCCCTTGATCATATTCTTTTTCACGGCCCACCCGGCCTTGGGAAAACCACCCTGGCCCATATTATCGCCAATGAGATGAATGGTCATCTTACAATAACTTCGGGTCCTGCCCTGGATAAAGGCGGAGAGTTGATCGGTATGTTAACTCATCTGGAAGAAGGGGATATTTTATTTATTGATGAAATCCATCGTATTCCAAAGACAGTGGAAGAATTTTTATATCCTGCAATGGAGGATTTTGCAGTAGATTTTGTGTTTGATAAGGGCGTACATGCCCGCAGTCATCGCTATCGTTTAAATCAGTTCACCATGGTCGGGGCTACAACCCGGGTCGGGCTGTTATCAGCCCCATTAAGGGATCGTTTCGGCGTTTTTCGAAGTTTGGATTTTTATTCTATTGATGATTTGATCAAGATTACCAAACGCTCGGCTGTTTTGTTAGAAGTTGCCATTGATGATCAAAGCGCCTTAGAGTTGTCCCGCAGATCCAGGGGGACTCCAAGGATTGTCAACAGGCTTTTAAAAAGAGTGAGAGATTATACCATGGTTCGTTCAGATGGGAAAATTACTCTGGATGTGGTCGATGCTGCTTTGGCTTTGGAAGGGGTGGATAAAAGAGGATTAACCAATCTGGATCGGAATTATTTAAAAACTATTATTGATTTTTATCATGGGGGGCCAGTGGGGATCGAAACCATTGCCGCAACCTTGCAGGAAGAGACTGATACCTTAGTGGATGTTGTCGAGCCCTATTTGCTTAAAATCGGTTTTGTAATCAGAACTTCCTCTGGGCGGAAAGTATCAAAGGCCGCTTATCAACACCTTAAGCTGCCCTTTCAACCAGAGCTATTTTAAAAAAACATGAAAATATTTGAACGTTGATGGAAAAAACACAATTAAATTTTAAATTGGTATTATACCTGTCGGTTTTTTGTATTTTACTGTTATTTTTTTATTCCACAGAGGCTGGTTGCCATGATAGAGGCGCTGGATTATCAGTTACACCAGATGCCCTGATATATCTTAATAAAGCTGATCTATCCAAAGGAGGGCACTTTGGAAATTATGCTATAATTGTTGAAAAATCGACTCAACAGCTTATTTTATTTGTCTATGATGGTGCCTGGCGTGAAGTTGATCGTTTTTTTTGCTCAACAGGCAAAATAAGTGGAGATAAATTATTATCCGGTGATAAAAAAACACCAGAGGGCGTATATTTTTTTATAAATAAATTTCGCGAAAGAGATTTGAGCAAAAGATACGGCTCAATGGCCTTTCCAGTGGATTATCCCAATCAGCTTGATCGGCTTGAAAAAAAAACCGGCTATTCGATCTGGCTGCATGGAACCAATAAACCGCTCAAGGATAGAGACTCCAATGGCTGTATTGTTCTTACCAATAAGGATATAAAATATTTAGCTGAAAAGATTCAACTTTATCAGACACCAATTATTATAACCAAATGCCTGACTTTTGTCAGCACTGATCAAATCATTCAGAAAAAAAATAAACTTTTTGGTTTTTTAAAGCACTGGAATTATGTTTTGGGCCATGCTGGTTTAGAAAAGTTTAAACCCCTTTATGAAGATAATGGACTGCCTGGAGCTGCCTTATGGTTAAAGTGGTTTGAACAAAGGCGTGAATTAAAGCCGGCTGAACTTAATATGGAACTTGATATTGATATTAGTTCAATTTTTTATTATCAGGCTGTTTACAGGGTTATATTAAATCAAAAGATACGCTCTTCCGGGTCAACAATCCAGGTGGGAAGATTATCACTATTTCTTAAAGAGGAAAACCAGAAGTTGACGATTATAGCTGAAAATTTTAAACCTTTTAGCGCCGGGGTTTTGATCAGCAATGATCAACCGCCCTTGCCGGCGGTCTGGCAGAAAATAATAAATAATCTCCCGCAGAAATTTCCAATGGCTGGTTTAATAAATCAGAATAAAAGCTCTGAAAATCGAGACTGCTCCCAATCCCATAAAAATGAAAAAATTGGAAAAAAAGTTGTTTCATACAACAAGATCAAATTCTAATAGAAAAGATAAAGGCTGGAGCATATTGCTGCTGGACAGTTTAGGCAAGCCCATTCCTTTTCAACGGATTAAGGGTCTGATAATTATTATTATGATTATATGCGTGGTATCCATTGGCGTTGCTGGAATATCAGGCTATTATTATCAAAAGACGGTTTTTAAAATTAAAGGGCTTGAAAAACAATTAGCCAGGGATCAAGATCAGGTTCAAAAATTAAAAGAAACCAGGGATTTGTTAATGACCCGCCTGGTACTGACTGAGATAAAGCTGAAATCTTTTACTGAAAACAAGAAAAACTCTTTTACCTCTGAACCTGCTGCCTTAAACCCTCAAAAACTACCGACAAAAGAGAAAAAAATAAAAGCCAAAACAGGTTTAGCCGATTTTTTGGTGGAGGATTTTTCAATATCTCTGGCTTCAACAGGAATAGACTTAACAGCTCGGTTTAAAATAAAAAAGACTGGTTCTGCTTCAGGTCCCGTTCGCGGCAGGGCAACTCTTTTGCTGAGAAATTCCAAATCAAAAACAGCTCCAATCATCACCATGCCGTTTTCCCGGCTTATTCAAGGCCGACCAGACTCGCACAAGGGACGCCTTTTTCGCATTTTAAAATTTAAGTATCTGGAATTTAAAACATATGATTTAAAGTCCCCTTTTTATTTTGATAAGGCAACAGCATATATTTTCAATCTGGATGGGAAATTGCTGCTGGAAAAGAGCTTTCCGCTAAAGATTGAATCAAAAGCACCTGCTATTAAAAAACAGCCTGTCAAAGAACCTGTTCAACCCCTGATGAATCAAATGATAAAATCAAATGATAAAATCAAAAAAAGAGAAAAAAAGTCAGGAGAATCAGCTTTAAAAACAAAGATTGAGAACGAAATATCCTTGCCGGAGACAATTACTCCGATCCAAAAGATTCAGGCCATAAAAGAGTCATTAGAACCAGAGCAGATTACTGAGCCACCAGGGAAACTCCAAAATGAAATTCTTGAATAAACCGTTAAATAAAAAGTTCTCCATTATCGATGAAGGCCTGACAATCGAAGGCGCTGTGAACGATCATGGTAATCTTATTGTCAAAGGCATTATAAAAGGAAGTCTTGACGGGGAAATAATAGTCATTACTGAAGAAGGTACTGTTCTGGCCGATACCCGGGCGAAAAATTTAACAATCAGCGGCCGTTTTGAAGGTCATTTAAATGTTTCTCAAAAGCTGATAATTATGTCAAAAGGTTATTGCTCTGGAGAAATTGTCTGCCGGGATCTGGTAGTGGAAACAGGTGGAATACTTGACGCCAGGATAAGTCGGCTTTGATCATATAGATTGTCACATAATAAATTTAGGAACGAGGACGAAATCTGCGTTTATTCTGCATCATATTTACTTTAATATCGTAATAAGTGTAAAACTTTGTCAGCAAATGTAATATGTGTACTAAATATATATTTTATACGGATTTTGTTGTTTGATATAACAATATGCGTAAAAAAGTGCAACCTATATGCGTAAATAATATATACTTTTTTACACTTATTGCTCTGTTAGGTGGCAAAGGAGGTTATGAAAATGTTGGAAGGACTTTGGTCGATTTTGTGCGTCATGATTGGGTTTGGCTTGGCCGAGCTCACTCAACTATTCAAGGCATGGCGGATTGAGCATTCATTGCGTTTGGGCTTGGTGGCAGAATTAGAGACCCTCGGGCGGATGATTCCGCACAAAGTGAATGTGATTTCGCAGGCCGAGACAGCCTTAAAATCATCACGTATTATGAATACATCGAGTACGCATTTTCCTGACCATATCTACCACCGAATTCTTGAAACTGCTCCAGACGTACTAAGCGGAGCTGAGAGAGACTGCTTACATATCTTGTATGAGAGGCTGCGAATCACTGATCAGATGATGGACGGTCTCGAGGAGCGCTTTCACCAAATCTCGGCAACACATTCCGTCGAAATCGCAGTTCGTGGAACAGCAGGAGCTCTGGACGATCTCAAAGCCGGCCTCAGTCATAGCGGAGATCTCGCTAATTCTGTAATAAAGGGTAACCCAATTGATGTGTATGCCTCTGGACAGGCCACCTAACCAGGCTAATGCAGCCGACGCAAAAAGCCGCGCGGCTGATTAGCGGCGAACCCCGCAGTTAAAGAATAGGTTAGGTAACATTGGATTACAGGCAATTTT
>JASFBJ010000054.1 GCA_030149585.1 Desulfobacterales bacterium
AATCTTGAAATAGCTCGCTATTCCTGCAACTTTTGTACCTAATTTTAGATCGGGTTGATCGAACAAACCTAAATCTGTGCGCCTACTTGTGGAAGTTATTTCGTCCCCGTTCCTAATTAAGCATGGATTTTATCAGTGCTATAGTGTAAAAAAAATATTTTAAAATTATTTAAACGAAAATTTTTAATATCAAAAGCATTCTATCATGATCAATATTGAAAACATGAACAAAAGTTATGGGGGACGAATTCTTTTCAACAAGATCAGTTTTAAAGTCAATCCCAAAGAGCGAATAGGGTTGGTTGGTCGCAATGGTCACGGCAAAACTACCTTGTTTAGAATTATTACCGGTAAAGAACAGTTTGATAGTGGAACATTTTTTAAACCTAAAAACTATCGCATTGGGTATGTTCGCCAGCAGCTTGATTTTTCGCAAGATACGGTCATTAAAGAGGGTATGCAGGGCCTGATTGAAACTGAAAGGGATCAGCACTGGAAAGTAGAAAAAATTCTGGCTGGTTTAGGATTTACTCAAAAAGATATGAAGCGTTCTCCCCATGAATTTTCCGGAGGATTCCAGGTTCGTCTCAATCTTGCCAAAGCTCTGGTTGGAGAACCGGATCTTTTACTTTTGGACGAACCCACCAACTATCTGGATATTGCTTCTATTCGCTGGGTTAAGCAGTTTTTAAGCACCTGGCCCCATGAATTGATGCTCATTACCCATGATAGAAGTTTTATGGACAAGGTTGTGACACATGTTTTGGGCCTGCACCGAAAAAAAACCCGTAAAATTTTCGGCAATACCGAAAAATACTATTCTCAAATCGCTCAGGATGAGGAGATCTACGAAAAAACCAGGCTTAATGATGAACGCCGTCAAAAAGAGATCGAATTATTTATTTCTCGTTTCAGAGCCAAAGCCAGGCTGGCAAATATGGTCCAGTCCCGCGTTAAAACACTGGCCAAACTGGAAAAAAAAGACCGGCTAAGTAAAGCTGAAACCCTTGAATTTTTTTTCCAAAGTGCCCCTTTCCAGGGAAAGCATGTGTTAAACTCTGATTCATTATCTTTTTCCTATGAAAAAGATATCCCTTTGATTAAAAATTTCAGCCTTTCAATTGCAACAGGTGACAGGGTCTGTGTGGTAGGCAAAAACGGAAAGGGTAAAACAACTTTATTAAAACTGCTGGCAGGAAGGTTAAATCCTGCCAAAGGAAAATTAACCTGTAACCCGCGAGTTGTTAAAGGTTTTTTTGAACAAACCAATATTAAAAGCCTGGTGGATGATCGAAGTGTCTTAGAGGAAATTCTTTACTCCCACGCTGATATTGATCGCCAAAAAGCCCGTAATATTTGCGGGTCCATGATGTTTTCCGGTAATGCTGCTGAAAAGAAAATAAAAGTATTATCCGGAGGTGAAAAATGCAGGGTAATGCTGGGCAAACTTTTGGTCACCCCATCCAGTCTGCTGCTTTTAGATGAGCCCACTAATCACCTTGATATGGAGTCTTGTGATTCACTTCTTGCTGCTCTGGATGCTTTTAAAGGCACCATTATAATGGTAACCCATAATGAGATGTTTCTTAATGCCCTGGCTGAAAGATTAATTATATTTAAAAATAACAGGGTTGAGGTTTTTGAAGGAAATTATCAAAGATTTTTGGAGAAAATCGGCTGGGAAGAAAATGAATCTTTTGCCGATAATCGTAAAAAAGAGACTTCCCTGAATATTTTGGAAAGCGGCTTGAATAAAAAAGAGAGCCGTCGCAAAAGATCTGCCATTATTGCTGAAAAATCAAAAGTCTTAAAGCCTGTCGAGATAGCAATTAGCAAAACAGAGAAAAAAATTGAAGATAATGAAACCCGCCTGACCACTCTCAATCAGGAGCTGATAAAAGCCTCTAACGCCAATGAGGGCCCTAAAATCGGTGAGATAGGACGTGAAGTTCACAAATGTCAGGCCGGTATTGATAATGGTTTTGATGAACTGGAAACCCTTTTTGAAAAAAAAGAGCAGGCGGAATTAATTTTTAAAAGAAAAATGGAACAACTAAATAAATAGAGCTCAAAATAAAAAAAATAATTATGGCAAATAAAAACAGGAAGGTGCGGGCTCTAGGATTATGTTCCGGAGGTCTTGACAGTATACTGGCAGCACTGGTTTTGAAAAAACAGGGGATAAAGGTGGAATGGATCAGTTTTGAAACCCCGTTTTTTTCAGCAACCAAGGCTCGTTTGGCAGCTCAGCAAACCGGCATTATATTGCATACCCAAAATATTACAAAAATCTATCTTGAAATGCTGAAAAATCCGCCCTGTGGTTATGGCAAATATTTGAATCCTTGTATTGATTGCCATACCCTGATGTTTAAACTGGCTGGTAAAATCATGCAGCAGGAGAAATTTGATTTTCTTTTCAGCGGAGAGGTTCTTGGGCAGCGGCCTCTGTCCCAAACCAGGCCATCTTTGCGCTATGTTGAAAAAAATTCCGGTTATGATGGATATATTCTCCGTCCTTTAAGTGCCTTGAAAATGCAACCCACCATTTTGGAACAACGCGGGCTTGTTGATCGGGAAAAACTGCTGGGTATTACAGGCCGGTCTAGAAAAATTCAAATCAAGCTGGCAGCCCAATATAAAATTACTCAATATCCTTCTCCGGCAGGAGGCTGCCTGCTGACTGACAAGAATTTTTCCAATCGCCTTGGCGATCTTTTTGCCCATCAGGATCATTATAGTGAAAGAGAGCTGAACCTCTTAAAATTCGGTCGCCATTTGCGCTTAGATAACGATTTTAAAATCATTGTGGGCCGCACACAGGAAGATAATGAAAAAATTATCTCGCAGGTTGACCCAAAAAAAAATCTTATTTTAAAAGCCGTCACCATTCCAGGCCCCACAGTGCTCATGGATGCAAGAGCCCCGGATCAGATAATCCAGCTGGCCGCATCTATTTGTGCCGGCTATACAAAAGCCCCATCTGGTGAAAAAACCAGGGTTGAAATAAGCAAAGACAAAAGCAAGACCACACTTTCGGTCATTGGATTAACTCCTGATAAGATAAAGCCCTATCTTATTTAGAATTCCCTGTGAAAGTAGGGGCGAACGGCCGTTCGCCCCTACTTTCTACAATATGATGTACCACAATCTCCCAAAATGAGAGTTGCTACTCAAACCTGAACTTATCCTTTCTAAAAAGCTCTACACAGGCATCAACTGCTTTTCCATAATATTTTTTGTCTCTATTTTTTAAAAGTTCTTCAAGGCTGTACTCTATATCAAACGCAGGTCTGTAAGGCCTGTAAGAACTGGTTGCTTCAGCGACGTCAGCAACGGTAAGTATCTTTGCTTCCAGCATAATTTCATTATCTTTTAAGCCGAAAGGGAAACCTGAACCATCTAATTTTTCGTGATGCTGCAGCACTACTTTTGCAAAGGGCCAGGGAGATGGGATATTTTTCAAAATATCATAGCCCACTTGTGAATGCATTCTAATCATTTGAATTTCAACATCAAGCAGAGTTCCTGGTCTGTTAAGTATGGATGTGGGTATCCGCAATTTCCCTATATCGTGAAGAATACCTGCGATTTGAATTGTTCGTATAACATCGTCTGAAAGAGATAATTTTTCGGCTATTGCGCATGCAAGTTTAGCTACGCGGTGCTGATGACCCGCAGTATATGGATCTTTGACATCAACCATTACACCCATGGTTTGAATGATACCTGAAAGCATCTGTTCAATCTGAGCTGTTTTTTCCTTTACCCTTTCTTCCAGAGTTATATTCTGATTTTTTAATGTTTCTCTCATTTTTTTTAGAGAAATATGTGTTTTAATTCTTGCTTTTACTTCATCTGAATTAAACGGTTTTGTAATATAATCCACTCCACCAACTTCAAAGCCTCTGGTTTTATGGTCTGCCTCTGTTAGGGCTGTGATAAAAATAACAGGAATGGGTTTTGTGCTGTAATCGGCTTTTAATCGCCGGCAAACATCATACCCATTCATCGCCGGCATAATTACATCCAAAAGAATCAGATCGGGCAGATATTCCTGTGCATAATCAATAGCTTCAAAGCCATTCCTGGCTATGCCGAGCCTGTAATCTCCCTTTAAGCTGCCAACCAGCATATCTATATTTGTTGAATTATCATCAACAATCAAAACCAGAGAATCTTTTATTTCATCCACATCCGTCTTTTCCAAAGACATAATTTCAGGGGTTTTATCAAGAATTTTCAATGATTCCAAAACCTGATTTAAAGCTGCTTCAAACTGATCTATTAATTCAGATATAATTATTTCCGGTTTTTCATCCCTGCTCGCATCTTCCAGCTTTTTTGCTGCTTCGCATAGAAGTATGGCGCCTATATTGGCGGAGCTTCCTTTAATATTATGGGCCAGGGCTATGAGTTTATCCATCTCCTTTCCCTTAAACGCATCTTTTATTCTTTTCATTATATTATGATTATTTTTTAAAAAGCCGGCAAGAATATGTTTAAAAACAGCAGCATTTAATTTAAATTCCTCAAGTGCCTTTTTAATGTTGATTCCGGGAAGATTTGTCGGGAGAACCTCCTTTTCGGCGTCTAAAATATTTTGAGCGGATATCCTGTCAGATGCATTTATTTTTGCTTCCTCTATATCAGATTTATCTTTATTTTTAAGCTCTTGCCACAAGGCATTCAACAACATGTCCTGAGTGGCTGGTTTGGGAACAAAACCATTCATGCCTGCTTTCAGGTATTTTTCTTCATCCTCCTGCAAGGCATGGGCTGTCATGGCAATTATTGAAAGATTATTAAATTCAGCATCCTTTCTTATCTCCCTGGTGGCTTCATATCCGTCCATTACCGGCATTTGTATATCCATAAGTACTGCGTCAAATTGAGATTCATGCACAGCAGCCAGAGCTTCTTTTCCGTTATTGGCTATCTTTATAATAAGTCCTGCTTCTTCCAGAATTGTAAGAACAAGTTCCTGATTGGTAATATTATCTTCAACTAAAAGCACCCTGAACCCTTTGAGGCGGTTTTTGTGAATAGAAGTTCCGGTTGTAAACTGTTTTTTCATTTTCAGGCTTTTAGCCTTTTGTTTCAAAAAGGCATCCATGACTGCATCAAAAAGGCTTGATTGGCAGATTTGTTTAGTAAAAAATTATTGGAATTCAATTTATGAATTCTTGAATATGAATCATATAAGGGCCCCTAAAATCCTGACCTGAAAGAGCCAAAAAAACGAAGGACAAAGCTATTTTAAAGGTTTTTCAGGCTGAACTGCTTGGCAAGGTCGTTATCCACCACATAGATACATACTGCTTGTGCTCTATTTGGGGTGTAATGATATTTGCTTACAAGGTTGTTGATCATAAAGGTAATATCATTCTTGATTTTTTTATCATGGGTTTTAAACTCTTCTGTATGATATGTTTTAATTGCCAGTCTGAAGTTTTCGTTTTCCAGAAAAGGACCCAAAACTTTTTCTTTTAAATTATAAACATATCGTTCATGAAGATTATTAAACAGCTTTGTTTCAGCTAATTTCAATCCGGATATCATGATCTCTTGAGTAAGGGTTTTGGAGGTATACTCTTTTTGAGTCTCCTGGCGCAGGGTAAGAAATCTGATTTTGTCGGATTTGCTTCCAAGAATCCTTTTTTCAAATCCCTCAAAAAAATCTATGCTGATATCAAGCAAATCACCGGTAAAATGGCAGGTCTCGACAGTCCCTGGTTCGAAATTAACGGCAAAGATATAATTTTGGATTTCTTTTGAAATCTGTTCTTCATTATAGTAGTAAAGGGATTCTTTAACCTCTTGTAAAACTGTATAATCATACATATGAAGTAAAGAGTCCAAAAAACCGTCTGGTATGGATTCCTTTAAATTTTTTCGAGCATTGAAAAATTTGCACAACATTAGCATATCAATGGGTTTATTCTGCTTATCATATATTGAAAAAAACTCGTTAAAAATTTTTATGGAATCCCGGCCTGAAATTCCTTTGGCCCCTTCACTTTTAGATTCAGCAATAATTTTACGTCGCCTTTTGGCAGTGAGTCGTTTGCGATCCTCTTCAATCAACCAGTCCGGAATATAACCTGTATAAATTTCCATTTTTAATAATTGAAGATACTTATCACAGTAGAGTTTGTATTTATCAGGATCACCTATCCATTCCAGCAAGGCTTTTGATTTGATATCCATTCTCGAAGAGATAATCACTCTGGCAAAATTATGAAGGACTCGGGGAAGAAAGCTTTCGTCAATATGTTTGCCGAATATATTGCGATAGATCTCTACTTCTGTGTTTATATCCATAACATAGGGGATGTTAATATAAATAATACGATCTGAAAACGATTGAATATCCTGAATATTTTTTTTATCTTCCGGATTCATCAGCGCCAGAAAAAGAGAGTTTATATTCTCTTCAACATCTTCTACCTTATGCACTCCTTCACTGATAATATTGTGCAGTTCAATCAATCTTTCGATATTATGGGATTTAATATCCATAAGAGCGTAAATGCCATTATTAGTGTTGGAATAGCGTGAAAAAACATATTTTACCTGGTTACTGTCTTTAAACAACCTGTTAATTTGTTTTTGCATAATTGCATTTGTAAATACAATCTGCTTCATGGGCCGATCTCCTGGATTAAACACACTGATTCCCTTGCCCAGACGACGATTAAAACCATATGGTCTGGCATATATCATGGAAAACACTTTCTCAGGATCTTTTAATTCGCTCAACAAAGCCTCATAAATAGAGCTGCAAATTGTGCAGGGAATATCTTTGAACACCCATTCATACTCTTTTGCTGTAAATAACTGCCGTTTGAACTCTTCATTACCAAATAATTCGTCCAGGAATGCCCGCCGTGAGCTTTTAGGGACCATCAGAATTGGATGATCATGGCAGGGACAGGAGACTTCAATATAGCCTGAATTAAAATGACTGGTTTTGTTTTGAATGGCTTTAAATTGCTGATCTGTTTGAGACTCTTGAAGCTGAACTAATCTTTCAAGAATCGAAATGGTCTCATCCCCGGTTTTGCGATCAATAATATCCTGATTGATACGCCATACAACTTCATAGCGCATTCCTTTTTCAGTATTTGTATACTCTTCAAATTTTCTTAAAAGATTATTTAAAAATGTACTTTTGCCTGATCCGTGAGGGCCGTCAAAAATATAAATTTTATTTTGCTGAGCACCATGTTGTAACGCTTTAACATGATTGATAAGGCGGTTGGCAAAGAGCCGGTCAGCAAAAAAAGGGTGGTCAGACCCTTCGATAAAGAGACGAGTGCAATCATATTTAACATAATTAATTGACTCTGGATCATCGGGATATTCATCCATCTCTTCTTCCACATAGGTTTTAACCATGTCATAAAATATCTGGAAAATATTTCGCAATACAGCATCTGGTTTAGCTGTCACCATCTTTAAAAACTGATCAAAACTGATCGGAGCCCGCTTTTCCAGCTCGGCCGCGCTTTTTTTCAGATGTTGCATTGCTTTTTTAATGTTGTTCATAAGGAGAATTCCTCTAAACTCTTATAGCTGCTCTCTTATAAGTTTGCGATCTTTTATGGTGTATAATACCCTTTGCCACTTCATTTCGGGTTTTTCGCGCTCTTCACCCGGCGATCCCATAAAGCTGGTGTACATTGCATATTCTTTTGATTCAGATTCAGGCAGATATTCACTGGTTTCCAGGTTCACCGAGCCTCCCCATAAATATTCAAGGCCGATCATGGTATTTAAAAGATACTCTTTGACCAGTGGTTTTTCTTCAAATTTATGGGTCAGGTATAATGAGTCTTCCGTGCTTTTTTTTTGATCAACCTCAATATGCGGAGGATGATATAAAGAGTCAAACAACATCTGACGATATTGTTTTGCATTTCTGCTTTTTACATAATACTCCCAGACCATTTTTGACTTATTAAGGCGTCTTCCTGAAACAAAGAGATTATTCCGGTTAATAAAATCCTGATCAATAAAGGTGTTGATAAATAAAAAATCATTAAAATTTTTCCGCATTTGAAAAATTGCATTTTTCCCTTCATTAGTCTTACTATCAAATTTTTTCCGCTTTTCACTATCATTTAGCCGCTGAAAATCATAAGAAAGCCGTCCTTTTTCAGCAGATTCTTCAATATAATAAAAAAGACGCATTCCCAAAGCATAAGGATTCAGTCCAACACGCGGCATGGCGGTTACGCCTGCATTAACCCTGGCAAAATCCACCTCATGGCCGCTGATCCGATCATCTTGCATAAAAAGGGTTTCATGCCAATAACTGGCCCATCCTTCATTCATAATTTTGGTTCGAATTTGAGGCTGAAAAAACAGAGATGTTTTTCTGATTACCTGCATCACCGATTTCATCCACTGATTTTCCTCCTTTTTTAAAATACTGGAGTTTTCCATGATAAATTGTAGAAGATCCTTTTTGGACGTGGATTTTTTTTGAAGACTTTTTTTAAAAAGTTCTTCAAACTCAGGATATTTTCGCTCCACTTTGGAAAAAAAATGTTTTTCTCCGCGTTCTTTATTATGTTTAAGACTCTGATTATATCTGTCAACCTCTTTGATATAATTACTGATATTTATTTTCTTAATGTTTTGTAAAAAATGATCAAAATAGAAATTCATCTTTTTTGAGTGCGTAATTGAAGGGGGTGAATCCAGTAAAGAAAGTTCATTATAATATCCCACCAAATTATCAATACCCCTGGAAAACTCAATCACATAGTCTACCCAGCGTCCCTTTTCCGCCCTTAATTTTGCGATAACCCGCTTATCGGACAGGGCTTGTCCTGTGAAATCATAATCCCAGGTATGCCTGTAAAAAAGGTTATTCTGGAAAAAATCAATATGGCCCAGAACATGATAAAATATCATGACATTAAGCCAATCCGGATTATTATCATTATAAAAAGAAATGGCCGGGCGTGTATTGATAACCGTCTCATATGGGTTGCTGGGATATAGTTCATATTTTCCCTTTTCCTTAAGAACTTCCACGTCCTGAACCCAGTAATCATAAAGTGTTGGTATCATAATTTTAGGAGTAAGTTCCAAAAGGTCCCGGTTGGTTACTATATACTCTAAAGATTCATCCTGAAATTCAAGACCAGCCTCACGGGCTCTTTCCTTGCAGCCCTCCATAATCCTTTTTGTATGCTGATTGATCAGTTCCATAGATTACCTTTCAGGAAATTAATCTTTTTATGCCTTCGATCAAGCGGGTTTCATCCACATCCTCAGGAATTACATCCAGCCGGATTAATTCCGGAGATTTTTCCAGCAGGCCGGATTTAATTATATAATTTTCCACCTCAGTTTTTTTGGAGGCGCTGTATGCATGCTGGGCAATTGTAATTCCCACCCGGTTGGCATAGGAAAGCATTTTTTTCATCTCAGGGATTGCCTGTTTACCATCAGAATCCCAATCATCGCCGTCAGTGCCATGAAATATATAAATATTATAATCTGTTATCAAATTTTCCTGCTCAACAATTTCATTAACCAGTTTATAGGCGGAAAATACCTGGGTTCCTCCTGCCACTTTTGAATTATAGTAGGTATAAAAATCTTTTACCTCTTTAGCTTCAGTGTCGTGGAGGATAAATCGCGTTTCCACCTGATTTTCATATTGATATAAAAGCCAGCTATAAATGAGAACATGCTGAGCCACCACCAGAGCAGAGGCTTTGCCGGCCATGGACCCGGAGTAATCTCTCAAAAAGAAAATCATGGCCTGGGACTCGTAATCTTTTTCCCTGGAAAGAATTCTGTAAATTTTATCATTGGGTGAAATTAAAAACCGGGTGGGATCAATATCATTGATATCAGGTAAATTTCCCAGATGAATATTAGTCTCCACAATCTTTTTAAGAGTGCTTTTTTTGTCCAGAATTTGGCCAAAACCACGATGCTTGTCGGTCAACTCATAAGTATAACGGGTTAAAGAGCGCTTTTTGCCTTTTTCTTTTAAATTGGGCAGTTCAAACTGTTCAGTAAGAATTTTTCCCAGATCATAGGCTGAAGATTCAATCTCATGCTGACCACCTTCCCCCTGACCTGGCCCCTGACCATCCTGACCCTCTTCCTCGCGCACAGGTTCTTCGCCGATCACTTCCCCTTCTTCGCCTTTTCCAGTGCCACCTGATGCTTGATCTTCCTGGTCCTGCTTGAAATAAGGATTATGAATAAATTTTTCCTCGACGGTTGTGGGAATAACTACTACTTTACCCTTACTTCCCTTACCGGGTTTTATCATTCGGCCAACCCTTATTTTACGTGGGAAGCCATCTTTTTCCCGCTGTTTATCCTTTTCCAGCAGCTCATCCAGAGAACGGATCTGGGTAATATAGGTGCTGGTCGGTGGCGACATGGCCTGAAGCATATTATTATCATTATAATTATACAGCGAATCAAAGGCTGCTCCAAAAACAGACTCTTGAGACGCTGTATCCCCTGTTATTTCCGGCAGGGGATCATGAGTGGTTTTACCATTTAACTCCAATAAAATATTTTTCTTTCCAGAGGATGTTAAGCCACGTTTTTTTAACCTTTGATAAAGACTGACAAGAGTATCATCCATCGTGGTAATCCTTTTTGAGCTTGGGTTTGAGCTTGCGTAGATACAAAAAATTATTGACTAATTTTCATCGTCCTGTGTACAGAAATACTCAATCGTTTTTTGAGCGCAGGTTATGCAGTAATTTAATTTATTGAGCATGGTATCCACCATCCTGTCGTATAATTTCTGATTTTCTTCATTGGTTCGATTGGCCAGGGCGCCAATAAGACTACCGGCTCCGGCGATATCGGATTTAAGCCGCACATCGGTAATGGCTTTGACCAGCTCCAGGTTATCCATAAAATCATAGTCTGAATCAATGGATATTTTCTGCCCATAAATTTTCCGGATAGAAGTTCTAAATGTTTCTCTCTGCTCAACTGTTTTAAGACCAAGTCGTTCTTCCACACTCAAGATATAACGCTCATCTATTTTCAGGGCTTTGAGTTCTCCGCTCTGAGGATCTTTGTATTTCCACATCTTGTCAGGACCTAAATTTTCAGCATCAATGCCGATAATCATATTTACATAGTTCATCACATCTTTGCGAATTGCCAGGGGTTCATCCATATAGGCATTAAACATTTCCGTCATGATCCGTTCCCGGTAAAGGCTCTTGCCGAGTTTGATATCTTCCAGATATTTGGCCCGATCATTGGCATCAGTCACATAATCCAAAATAATCCGTTCCAGCGCTTTAAAAATATCACAGGCGAACATGCACTCGCCCTCATTGGTTTCCGAACTTTCAATTAAAAGCTGAACTGCACGGCCCAGATTTCGCTGGCCAAGCCCTTTTTGTCCGAATCGTTTAGTAATATCAGGATTCTGGTTAAGCTGATCAATCACTTCAACCAGGGTTTTGATACTCTTTTCACCGGCAACTTCACCTGCTGCCAGCTTCATGGTTTCAACAGGTGTTAATTTTTCCGATCGCGCCAGGCGGGTCAGCACCACTGCCACCGAGGCTGCGTAATTTAAATTTGGATCCTGATGCAATTTTTTTTGGGTTAAGGTAGTCCGGTTTTTATTACCCATGGCATATAAGGTTAATGCGTTTTGCAATTTATAATTAGTGTTGTGGGAAATATAAGAGATGCGGCACCGGTCAACTATCGGAGCTTCTTCTTTTTCAGATAGAAACCGGTTAAATTCTGAATTATTGCTGGTTGCCACAATCAGGGTGTCGATGGGCCATTTAAACCCGTCTATTTCAATGGTACGATTTTGAATAACTCCCAGATAAACCTGAATCAGATCTTTTTTATTTTTAAAAATTTCATCGGAAAAATGAATTCCTCCTCCAGCTACACGGGCCAGAGCACCTCTTCGCAAATCAAAGCGATAAGGGTTGTTGGTATCACTGATATGCAGCAGTCGCTGGATTGATTCTTCTCCTAAAAGATCAACGGCCGAAGATGTGATTTTATCTTTGGCAGGATATTTTCCAGTAACCGTTCCAAGACTTTCAGTCAAAGGCACTGGAAACAGCTCAATAAATTCCAGCATTTTATTAATATCGCCATCTGCATAATTATTTATCTGATTCCACAGATAGGCGCTGCACGCCCCAAGGGGTCTGTAATTTTCATATAATTTTTCAATTTCTTTATCTTTAAAACCGATTTGGGCAGCTAAAAAATTTTTATTCTGATCATTATCCTCAAATAAATTCATAGCCAGAATCATGGGATCTTCAAAAGTCTGGGATTCTATGACACGGATCTTGCCTAAAGTTTCCAGTTTTTCCATATTTACAAACCTGAAACTATATTTTCGATTTTTTTCTTTTGTCAGAAAGTTGCGGTATTTGTCGCATAAAAAATCTACAAAAAACGTTTTGCCATTACCGGGCTCACCAACCAGGACATAAGCCATTTCCTTTGAAGATCCGTTTTCAGCAGCATCTTTGACATATGAAACAAAACTGTTGATTTCATCATACATTCCAATAATATGCTTTTTGCCTTTACGAAAGATACTGAAATCATAGGTTGTTTTGCCGTTAACAACAACTTTTTGAATTTCACTTTCCAGGATCATGCGGGAAATACCTTCAAAGGCATTTTCAAAAATGAGTTCTTTATTCTTGACTGCCTGAAGATGTTCATTAAAGCTGTTTTTACTTATTTTCGCCATTTTATTCCCCCATATCGGATGGTTATTATTCATCCTTGAATACTATTAATTTATAGCTTGCCAAAAGCAGATTTGATTTCACAGCCGGAATACAGTCAATGTCTTAAAATTAAAATTTGAATGCACTGCCTTAAATAAAGATTTTTACGGATAGAGTTAATTATTATTTGATAATAATCTTGCCAGGGTAAAAAATATCAGAGAGATAGAAAAAGAATGAGTACGGCAAATTACCCTGTTTGAATCATCAGTTGCTAAAAATTGAGAGATCTTACAACCTGAATTAGAGCAAATATTGTGCCTGAACAGTAAGAAGAAAAAAACTTCATATTGAAATATAAAAAGAGTTGAGAATTTGAATTGATAAATAAATGAGTTATGCCTATCAGGGAGCACTTATTTTTTTTAGTAAAACATCCTGATTATCACACAAGATTTTTAAAGGATAATAATATTATTAACCGCCAAATAATTGACAATCTATTTAAAGCTATTCTAACAGCTTTTGCAACTTATTTAAATGACCTGAAAAAAAATGGTCGGCATTTTTGATAATTTCCAGCCTGGCATCTACATTCCATTTTGGAACCATTTTTTTTAAAAGAGCAACCGGTGCCAGTTCGTCCAAATCACCGGTGATGACTAAGCGCAGTTGAGAGAGGTTAATAATATCTTTAAAATCAATAAAAGCAGCCGGGGGAGATATGAGGATCAGGTTGTCTGCGAAAATTCCCCTGGATGCAGCCAGGGCAATAATCCAGGCTCCAAAGGAATACCCTGCCAAATCAATTTTTTTTAATCCCAATGTGTCAAGAAAATTAACAGCGGCTGCCAAATCCTTTTGCTCTCCGGGGCCATTATCATGAACACCTTGACTTTCGCCACACCCTCTGAAGTTAAAACGCAGAGTTGTTAACCCGTTTTCATGATATTTTTCCGAGATTGCTTCAACCACGGGATTATACATATTACCGCCATAAAGAGGATGGGGATGGGTAATCACAACTCCTCTTGTGGAAGAGTTTTGATTCAATAACCCCTCTAACTCTATGCCGCCACAAGGAAAAACAACTTTTTTTTCCATCATTTCTCCTGTTATTCTGAATTTCTATGGATTAAACCACACTCTATATAGCAACATCAAGCTGAATTTTCCCAATTCAAGATTAAAATTTACTCTGATTGATTTTGAGCTAAAGTTTTTCCCGGAAATGACGATAGAATCATATAAGAAACCTTTCAAAAAGAAAAATAGAGATTAAACTTATGTCTAATATCCTGGTTGTTGATGATGATATTGCTGTTAATGAAGTTCTTGTTAGCATGGTAACAAAGCTGGGTTATGTTGCTTTTTCAGCTCATACTCTTTTAGAGGGTATAGCAAAAGCTGCCGGGACTGATATGGATTTGATTTTGCTGGATATAAAACTGCCGGATGGAAGCGGGCTTGAGGCCCTGCCTGAATTTAGAGAGTCAGCGTCAAAGCCGGAAGTAATTATTATAACCGGTTATGGTGATCCTGATGGCGCTGAACTGGCAATCAAAAACGGTGCATGGGATTATATGTTAAAACCCGCCTCGTGTGAAAGTATTACCCTGACTCTCAAACGCGCGTTAATGTATCGCGCAGAAAAAACATCAAAAAAATTACCGCTTATATTAAAAAGGGATGATATTATCGGCAGCAGTTCTAATATGAATTTAGCATTAGAGCGAATCGCCCAGGCAGCCGGCACCCTGGTTAACGTTCTAATTACCGGTGAAACCGGAACTGGAAAAGAGCTCTTTGCAAGGGCAATTCATAAAAACAGCATTTTGGCTAATAAACGGTTTGTAGTTGTAGATTGCGCTGCCCTGCCGGATTCACTTGTAGAAAGTACTCTGTTCGGACATGCTAAAGGAGCGTTTACAAGCGCTGATAAAGAACGGGATGGATTAATCAAACAGGCAGATGGCGGCACGCTTTTTCTGGATGAGGTGGGAGAATTGCCGCTAAGCGCCCAAAAGGCTTTTTTAAGAGTAATTCAAGAGCGTTGTTTTAGGCCGATAGGTGGCAAAAAAGAGATAGAAGTGAGTTTTAGACTGATTGCTGCAACCAATCGCGCCCTTTCGGAAATGGTTAAAACCGGGCAGTTTAGAAATGATATTTTATATCGGCTGCATTCCTTTT
>JASFBJ010000055.1 GCA_030149585.1 Desulfobacterales bacterium
TATAACTAATTTTGATATCCTGCTGCTTTTAGAGCTTTCTCACCAACCTCCTTTCCAACCTGTTTTACCCACCATTGCACAATGGGCTGAATTGCTTCGGCAAATACTTTTTTCTCTTTAGCTGTAATATAAACAGCCTTCATTCCCTTTTTTTCGTAAAAGGGAATGATTTCGGTTTTTAATTGATATTCGTTAATTGTGGATCCTTTGCCTCCGATAAATTGACTTTCCCATTTAACGGCTGCGTCCATTAAGACTTTTTTAACATCTTTGGGCCAGGATTCCCACTTATCCCTTAATGTATAGATCGGGGCGCTTTGATTTGAAAATGAGTACATTAGAATATATTTACAATATTCCTCAATCCCGCGTCCTGAGGCTGTCCATGGATTCATCAAAACCCCATCCACAACCCCGCGCTGGAGGGCCTGCGCGACCTCGGCCGAAGGCATTGTAACCGGAGAAGCTCCAAGAACCTGGATAACCTTTGCCTCAACCTTGCCGGCTACTCTGATTTTCAGGCCTTTCATATCTTCCGGCTTTCGGACTTTTTTATTTCTGGTCCAGAGATACTCGGGGATAGCGCCGGAAGTTCCCAGTTGAAAAAGATTCTTTTTTTTTAAAACCTCATTTTGCAGTTTTGCAAGTGGTGAGCCGATCTTTAATTTTAAATATGACTCTTCCACAGTATCCCAGATTGGTAGTATCTGGATGCCTAAAACAGGATAAGAGCCCAAAAGATAGGCACTTACATGCAATATTATATCCGCAGTTCCAGCCTGCAGCCCGGGGACCAGAGCTCTTGCCTTTAAGAGGCTGCCACCCCAGTAGGTATCCAGTTGAACAATTCCCTTTCCCTGCTCATTTACCATATCAACAAATTTCTTTTCGCCGGAATACATAAAAGGATATCCCACCGGGGTATAGGCCGCGGCAGTGATAGTCAGCTCTTTCTTTGCCTGAGCGCAATGGCCCTGCACTGGAATCAAGAAAAATGAAATAATAATAGTGATAAGTAAAATTATAAAAGATGATCCAAACATTTTACAGATTTGATTCTTCATAACTTTCTCCTTTTATTTTATATTATAATGTTTCATATATTTAAGGAATGGCCTGGAGATGCAGCATTGACATTTTTCAGGCAAAATGAGCATGAATTTTATCTGCTATCGCTTTCATGGAACTTCCTGAAGTAAATACATCTGCGACTCCCATGGCCTTTAATTTTGGGATATCTTCTTCTGGAATAACTCCTCCGACAATAACCATAATATCTTCGCCACCCTGGGCTTTCAGTTTTTGAAGGATACTTTCAGTTAAGGTAAGATGAGCTCCTGAAAGGATTGAAAGCCCGACTACTGCAACATCTTCCTGAATTGCGCCGGTGGCGATTTCATCCGGAGTTTGACGCAGACCAGTATAGATAACTTCAAAACCGGCATCCCGCAGGCCATAGGCCACAACCCAGGCCCCCCTTTCATGACCGTCCAGACCTGGTTTTGCAATTAATACTCTGATTTTTGCTTCTTCATTCATTTTCGTCTCCTTTTGGTTTTTAAAAAATAAAATATACTCAGGCTTTTAAAAAAACCTGATAATTTTGATTAAAGTGGAATATTCCCATGATGTTTCATTTGTTTTGGAGCGCGTTCCTTGGTGGAAAGAAATTTTAAGCCACGGATTAAGATTTTTCTTGTTTCGCGCGGTTCAATAATATCTTCAATCCCCCAGTTGGCTGAGATCTCTCGCAGTGGGTTGGAATATTTTTCAGTATATTCTTTTAACTTTTCTTTCCTAAGAGCCTCTGGATCATTCGCCTTTCTTATCTCTTTGCCGTAGTGAAGCTCAACCGAGGCTGTTGCGCCCAAAACTCCAACTTCCACAAGGGGCCAGTAATAAACAATATCGGTTCCCATACCTGGAATAACTCCCATTCCAAGATTCCCTCCGCCATAAGCTTTTCTTAGTACAATTACCATTCGCGGAACACTGGCTTCGCACAAGGCATATAAGACTTTGGCTCCATGCCGGATGATTCCGGAATGTTCCTGCTCTTTACCCGGCATATAGGCTGGAATGTCGACAAGAAGGATAATCGGGATATTAAAGCTGTCACAAAATCTTATAAAACGAGCCTGCTTGTCGGAACTGTCTGTTGTCAGGCTGCCTGCTATGACCATTGGTTGATTGGCTATAATTCCAACTGTCTGGTTATTCAGGCGGCCGAATCCGGTTATGATTTCTGCTGCAAATTCAGGTTTATTCTCAAAAAATTCATTTGAATCAACAATCTGATCTATTATTTTCAGCATATCATAGGCTTTATTTGAAACATCTGGAATAATCTTTTCTATTCCTTCTAATAATCTGGATGGATCATCATTCATGGGCAGACTGGGGGGCTTTTCATGCATATTAGCCGGCAAAAAACTCAACAGTTTTTTAATGCCGTCCAGCAGCTTTTTTTCGTTTGAAAAGCGTTTATCCGCCACCCCGGTTTTTTTACAATGGACATCAGCTCCGCCAAGTTCATCAGCGCTGATATTTCCTCCCATAACCGACCTGACCATCGCGGGTCCGGTAATAAACATATGACTCTGTTTATCCACCATATAGATAAAATCAGTCAGAGCCGGCGAATAAACCGAGATACCTGCACAGCTTCCCAGAATTGCGGAGATCTGGGGGATTGCGCCGGATGCCTGGGTATTTGGATAAAATATCGAGCCCCCGCTTTTTTCCAGCATATCACCCATAACTGTTTTTGATTCACCTAATTTGGGTAATCTGGCTCCCCCTGAATCATGCAAGCCAATAAAAGGAACTCCCATCTGCAATGCCCGTTCAACTGTTTTATACATTTTGTGGCCGTGCATGGCACCTATCGAGCCTCCCTTGATTGTCGAATCCTGGGAATAAACACAGACCGTTTTTTTATTTATTGTTCCAAATCCACTCACGACCCCGTCACCAGGCGCGCCGTCCAGATACCCAAGGAGCATATGAAATTCCGTAAAACTTCCCTCATCCAGCAGGTAATCAATTCTCTCCCTGGCGCTCATTATCTCTTTTTCGTGGAGCGCGGCAATCTTTTTCTCACCGCCGCCTAAAAGCGCTTTTGCTTTTATTTCCCGTAAGGCTTTGATTCTGTTTTCTTTTTCCACTTATATATCCTCTTTTAAGTTGTGTACCTTGAGTTATGCCCCGATAAAAGAAGGTTTTCTTTTTTCAAGCATTGCCCGTACCCCTTCTTTGGCGTCCTGACTTTTGTTAACCTCATCAACTATATTTTGCAGATATTTTTCAACATCCGGGCTCAATGGCCTGGGTTCCGACAGTTTTTTAATTGTTATTTTAGTAGCCTTTAGAGCAAGTGGCGCAGCCGAAGCTATTTCATCTGCAAGGGCATAAGTTACCTCTTTTAATTCTTCATGACTTACAACCTGATGAACAAGGCCTGATTTATAGGCCCACTGGGCATCCATAAGTTTTCCGGTTAGAAGAACTTCATTTGCTGCTGCCGGGCCTATAAGGCGGGTCAGACGTTCAATGGCAGTAAAATAATAGGTTCTACCAAGCTTTACCAGGGGCGCTCCGAATTTAGCCTTTTTCTCAACAATTCTAAAATCGGAAATGGTTGAAATATCGAGTCCTGCTCCAATTGCATGGCCATAGATCATGCTGATAATTGGAATCGGGCAATTGATAAGCTTGTCAAGACAATACTCCAGGGCTTTAATAGTTTTTACAAATGATTTTTCACCTTCGGAAAGATCAACACCAGAGGAGAAAATCTTTTCATTGCTGCCACGCAAAATAATGACTCTGCTCTTTTTCTCCTCTTCGATTTTTTCAACCAGATCCCCCATTAATAAAAGCGCGTCTGCATTCAGGGCATTTCTTTTTTCAGGTCGATTAAATAAAAGCGTACTGATATAACCCTTGTCTTCTCTTAAAATCTCTTTTTCCAATTTATCCCCTTTCTTTGTTTCAGGTTGTTGGTGGAGAGGTTAAACTCTCCTTTTTTTTTATTTTAATGGAAATATAAATAAAGCCAAACGCGGTGAGAAACGATATTAGAGAAACAATGACCCAGCCGCTGAAAAAACTGAATTTATCTGCAATATAACCAAAAACAGCGGGCCCAATAACTATTCCAGCCCAGGCAATGGTTACCATAATTCCCATAACTGATGCTGCTTTTTCAGTTCCTGCAAGTTCAGCAACCAGGGTCATTAAAACCGCATTCCAGCCAATAAGTGTAAAGCCGATTAAAACCGACAGTATATAAAAAAAACAGATCGGCGAATTTTTATCAAGAAGTGCAAAGGCAAATACCGATAGCGCCCCAATAATTGATAGAATAAATGATGGTTTTATCCGGTCTCCACCAAATACCCGGTCACTGATAAGGCCCCAGCCCACTCTTCCGAGTGTTCCGGCGATCATTGCAATGGATAAAAAGCTGGAAGCAAAAGCAACCGAAAAATCAAGGGTTTCATTTAGATAGAGAACCATAAAAGAGGCAATGCAAATCTGGCTGAAAGCCATAAACGGCACTATCAGCATCACAATCAAAAGCACTGGATTGGCCATTACCTCCATAAGTGATATTTTGGATGTTTTGGGGCTTGGAGCAGCCTTAGCCTCAGCCGGATTTACAGGCGATTTACTGCCTGGTTGCTCTTTATATAGAAATATTGAGATAATAGCGATTAGAACCATAGCTGCCCCAATGACAAAAACACCCTTTCGCCAACCATAGGCCAGGGTCATGGCTGGAAGCAGTGCTGCAGCAACAGCGCCTCCCAAAGTCACGCCCATTTGTTTGACGCCCATGGCAGTGGCTCTTGTTTTGCTGGTAAACCAGTGCATGATTCCCTTTGTTGAAACCTGGTTAATAACGCCATATCCGATTCCTGCTAAACCGGCACAGGCAATTATCCAGGTAAATTGGCCGGCTAACGGCATAATCCAAAAGGCAATGCCCATTATTGCAAGACACAGGATCAGCATGATATGGGCTCCCAGCTTGTCGATCAACATGCCTGATGGAATTGCAATAATAGTCGCTGTAAGATAAAGAGACGATGTCACCATTCCTATGCGCGCATTACTGATATTGAATTCATCCCTGAAAAAGGGTGCCAGAGGACCCCAGGAATATGCTCCAACAGACATTACAAATTGGGAAATAAGCAGAATGCCGACAACTACCCAGGCATAGGGTTCAATTGATTCAGCTTTGTTATTTGGATTATCATCGGTCATATTTTCTCCTTTATTATTAATTAATCATTTCATCAATCATTTCATTAAACTGGGCAGCCACAGGCTGATCTGGGGAAAAATCATTAATATAAGCACGCCCACAGCTTCAACAAGCACGTAGGGCAAAGTTCCTTTTAAAATGGTTTCAATATCCACATCATCTGTAATGCCGGCCAGAGTGTAAAGGTTGAGCCCAACAGGAGGCGTAATAACAGCCATTTCTATATTGGCTATCATTAAAACTCCGAACCATATGGGATCCCAATTCATGGCAACTATAGTTGGGAGCAAAATAGGAGTGGTTATCAGGATCATGGAAGCGCCATCCACAAACATTCCAAGCCCAAGGAGCATAAGCTGAATAATAATCAGGGTCATTATCGGAGAAAGATGAAAAGAGACAATCATATTGGCAAACATATCCGGAAGTCTGACCAGATTTAGAAACTGGGTAAAAATTATAGCTCCTACCACAACCAGCAGGATCATGGTGGTGACCCTGGCTGAATGTTCAAGGGTGGCTAAAAAACCCTTCCAGCCCAGACTGCGATAAATTATAATGGAAACAAAATAGGCTCCGATTACGCCGATTGCAGCGGATTCAGTTGGAGTGGCAATTCCAAGATAGATGGAACCTAAGACAATGATGATCAATAATACAGGGGCCCAGAGTCTTTTTATCAAAAGAATGGTTGGTTCTTCCTGATCGGTTTTAAGGCCTTTATCTTTAGGCTGTATTGATTTTGGTGATACCATTACCCTGATCATGATGTAGCCGCACATCAGCGAGGCCAGCAAAAGCCCCGGCAGGATACCGGCAGTAAAAAGCTTAGAGACCGACACATGGGCGACTTCGCCATAGAGAATGAAAAGCAAACTTGGGGGGATCAGCATGGCCAGAGCGCCTGGAGCACATACCGAACCAGCGGCCAGTCTTGGATCATAGCCTCTTTTCAGCATTTCAGGCAGAGCCATTCCACCAATGGCCGCAACAGCCGCTATGCTGACGCCGCACATGGCCCCAAAGATAGCCGAGGCAACTACCGTGGCCACTGCAAGGCCTCCTGGTAAACGTTTTAACATGCGGGCAAAGGCATTATAAAGATCAGCACCGATTCCGCTGCGAGATATTATTTCACCCATTAAAATAAAGAGCGGCGCCGCAACAAGTGTAAATTTTGAAACAGAGCCGAATACGGTTGTCTGGAGCAGGTTTAATCCTGCTAAACCCCCATTAAGATAGATGCCCAGAATACCTGCTGTTCCAAGACAGAGGTATATTGGGCTGCCGAAAATCAGCAATAACAGAACACAGGCAATGCAAATAATAATTAAAAGAGTCGTAGACATTTAGTTTTCCTTTTCGGCCAGTTTTTTGATTGAATTAATAACATCGGTTGTCGCTTGAATCAGCAGCAGGCCCATTCCAAAAGGCACAATCGCATAAGGAATACATAGTGGCACTTCAAGCAGGGAGTTGGACATTGAACTGTATTTATAGGCGATGAGTGTCATCTGAACTGATTTTGCCAGGAGAATATAGCTAAAGACTACAGTGAGCAAATATATAATAAGGTCTATGATATTGCGTGTCTGTCTGGAAAGTTTTTGATAAAAAAAATCCATCTTGATATGCTTTTTTTTCTTTTGAAGATCGGCTGCTCCGGCAAAGGCAAGAAAGACCAGACTATACTCACTGATTTCTAAAGCCCATATGGTTGGGCTGTTAAATAAATAACGCATAATCACGTCATAAAAGATCATTACACCCAAAGCCAGCAGCATCCATTCGGATGTTTTTTCAATTGCCAGAAAAAGTTTATCCCGGGGAACTGTTATAATATGAAAAAATGGTTGATTTTGCATAGTTTTCTCTCCTCAAGTAATAACCAGCCAGTAGTGATTATTTTTAAAAAACTGACCAAATGATTAAATTGGTGATTAAATTGTTAATTAAATTGCTGATGCAATTATAGCAGGATTGCTCAGTTTATTAAGGATGTTTTTATTACTTCCTGAACAATTGAATATGGGTCGCGTTCTCCTGAAATAATATTTTCAACGGCTTTATCCAGCAGTCCTTTATCCACCCAATTTTTACGCAGAGCCCGGGCTGTTTCCTTTTCAAGAAGTACCAGCAATTCTTCCCTGATACGGTTCTCGGTTTTTTTCGGTGTTTTTTCAGTATTTGTTAAAAAATCAGACATGGTTTCAACAAGTTCTGGAATTCCCTGGCCGGTTGTTGATACGGTCTTTAAAACAGGAACTTTAATATCATTATCCTGCGAGCTTAACGAAAGCATGGTTTGAATGTCCATTACCACCTGGTCAGCTCCTTCCCGGTCAGCCTTATTTACAACAAAAAAATCGGCAATTTCCATGATTCCGGCTTTAATTGCCTGAATCCCGTCACCCTGGCCTGGAACACACACAACAATAACAAGATCAGCGGTTTTGACGACTTCAACCTCATCCTGACCAACCCCAACGGTTTCAATTATGACAATATCCTTGCCAAAGGCATCCATTATTTTAACTGCATCCCTGGCAGCCAGGCTCAATCCGCCAAGGGCCCCGCGTGTGGCCATTGAGCGCACAAAAACACCTTCCATGGTACTGATAGTCTTCATTCGCAGGCGGTCTCCCAGCAGGGCGCCCCCTGTAAACGGGCTGGAAGGATCCACCGCAATGACACCAACTGAATAGCCTTTCTCAACCAGAGTACTGGTCAACTTGCCTGTGAGAGTACTTTTGCCGGCTCCTGGTGAGCCGGTTATGCCTATCACACGGGTCTGACCATTATTCCGATAGATAGTTTTCATAGCGTCCATCCATCCTGTTCGCCGATTTTCAACCCAGGTGATTAATCTGGCCATGGAACGAACGGAACCTTGTTTTAACCCGTCTAATTGTTCTTCCCAATCATTTGGCATATTAATTACTCTCCTTATCCAATTCGGTTTGGTTTGGTTTAAATTTTTCTAAATCGTTGTGGGCTCTGCTGTGCCAAACTCCTTGCGCATTGCATCACACATTTCCTGCAAGGTGGCATAGGTTTTAACACAATCAATCAAAAAGGGCATCAGATTTTCCTGTTCATTTTTTGCTGCTGCTCCCAGTTTGTTTAAAGAATCTTCAACAAGGATATTATCCCTCTCTGCTTTTAATTTAGCAAGCCCCTCTTTCTTACGTTTTTCAGCAGTGGCCGTCAAGTTTAAATCATACACAGCCTCCACACTGCGCTCGGTGCGTACATCTATTTCAGTTGGGCCGGCAAAACAGTTGACGCCCACAACAAATTGTTCATGATTTTCGATCATTTTCTGTCTTTTATAGGCACCCTGGGATGCGGCATGCTGCATATAGCCTTTTTCGATGGCAGCCAGGGCCCCGCCCATTTCATCAATTTTTTTAAGCTCTTCCAGTGCGGATTTTTCTATCTCATTTGTCAGGGTTTCCATAAAAAAAGACCCGGCCCAGGGATCAAGCACTTCACCGAGTTTGGCTTCATACATCAAAATTCGGGTTGCATCGTGGCCGAGCTGCTGTGCCTCAAGACTGTGGCCAAGTCCTAAGGGCTCATCCCAGGGCGGCATGGCACCAAAAGGGATACCTCCCGACATTCCGCCGGCCATACCGCCCACAACAGCCCTGGTCAAATTATTTAAGGGTCTTTGAAGTGTGGTGCTGGAACAACCAATATGCGCGGTCATAATTTGGCGGATCATCATGCTTCTTGGATTTTTTGCACCAAAACGGTTCTTTAGAATATTGGCCCACATTCTCCTGGCAGCGCGTTGAAAAGCAATCTCCTTGTAAAACTCCATGCTTCCGCCAAACGCGTTAAAGGTAAATTTTGGAGCAAAAAGATCTATATCAACACCAGCCTCAACCCCGGTCTTGAGATATTCAGTTCCAATTGCCATGCTGAAAGCCAGATCCTGTTCTCTGCTGACACCGGCTTCACGCATGTGATAGCCGCCGATGCTTGTTATATTCATTTTAGGCAGGCGATTGGCACTGAAAACAAGAAGATCCCGAAAAAGCCGCAAGGAAGGACGAGCCGGAAAAATATAGGTTCCTCTTCCCACATACTCTTTCAAGATATCATTTTGGGGTGTGCCCCGCAGTTTTTCCAAAGGGATTCCCCGTTTTTCAGCAAGTGCCGCGTACATCGCAATAATGATCGAGGCTGCTCCATTGGCCGTAAAATTGGAAGCGATTTTATCAATATCAATATCACCGGTATAAGCTTCGTAGATTACTTCAAAATCTTTGAGAGTGTCAACCGCAACCCCGACTCTGCCGACTTCTCCCATTGCCCGGTCGTCGTCTGAATCGTAACCGCACTGGGTGGGAAGATCCATCGCAAAGTTTGGACCGCCTTTTCGTCCTAATTTATGCATGCGCAAAAGATAATCGCGATAATCTTCCGGTGTTCCAAAGCCTGCATATTTGCCGGCGCCACCGGATGATGCACCGCCCCATTCAAAGCGATTGCTGGCAATGGCCTGTGATTCGGCCATTGCCTGCCACCCTGGTACAGGGTCATTGCCGGCGGTAAATGGATACTGGCCTGGAAAGCCTACCTTTTCAGTAAAATCAAAATCTTCCAGATCAGAAGGTGTATAAAAAGTGGTGGGACTTTGAGCAAGCTTATAGCGTTTCAACCGTGGATCAACTATTTTTTCCTGCCATTTTTTTTTCAAATCTTTAATTTTTTTCAAATCTTCCTTCATTTTGATGTCTCCGTAAATGTATAATACAAATATTATATAACCTGAATATCAAGATAAATATCAGGATAAATTTACCCCTCCAAACTGCTGCTTTAAAAATGCTTTTTTTATCTTTCCGCTTCCAGTCAGGGGCAGCTCTTTGATAAATTCCAGTGAACCAGGATATTTATATCTGGCTACCTTGCCTTCCAGATACTGATTCACCTCCTCTTTGGTCAGAGTTTCGTCATCTTTGAGTACAATAATTGCCTTACCGCTTTCACCCCACTTATCATCAGCAACACCGATAATCGAAACATTATCAATTTTGGGATGTCCGGCCAGTACTTTTTCAACTTCCGCTGGATATACATTTTCTCCGCCGCTGCGGTACATGTCCTTGCTGCGATCAACAATATAAAAAAAACCGTCTTTATCCCTGTATCCCAGATCACCTGTAAAAAGGATACCGTTGACTATTGCTTCAGCCGTTTTTTCGGGCATATTCCAGTAACCGCTCATGACCGTCGGGCCTTTGGCCACGATCTCCCCTATTTCATCAGGAGGCAGTTCTTTTCCGTCATTATCAGCTATCCAGACTTGAGTATAAAAACCAGGCACGCCAATTGAACCTTTTTTTAAAGTTACCGCCTCTTTGGGCACCATCATCATAGCCGAGTTTTCAGTCTGACCAAATCCAAGCCTGAGAAAAATTCCTCTTTTTGCCAGATCATCAAGCAATGACAAAGGGGTTCGTTCTCCGCCGCCCATGGCGACTCTTACACTTTTGGTGCTGATTTTATCCAGTTCACCGGTTTTTAGTATCAAACGCCACATTGTGGTTAAAACCAGCATTATGGTTACCTTATACTTTTCAATGTCTCTGGTAAATATTTCAGGGTTGAAATTTTTTCTCAGGATCAACGTGGCCCCCCGGCAAAAACTGGGCGTCGCAGCCATGAAAAGACCTCCTGAATGAAAACTGGGTAATTGGGAAAGATATATATCATCCTCCCGCATATCCATATATTCCATGATTTGAAAATTCTTGAAATAGGTTTGCTGGTGGGAAAGCAAGGCTCCTTTTGGATCCCCTGTAACACCTGATGTAAAAATAATGGCCAGGGGATCATCAAATTCAACTTCTTCATCAGGGATGATCTCATCAGCACAGTAGCTATCCACGGTATGATGGTATTCAACAGCCCAGTCAGGGCAATCAGGACAATCGGGCAGACCGCTTTTCAGATATATATATTTATCATTTTCCACCACTAATTTTGATCGAATACTATCAAAATTTTTAATAAGTGAATCATGAAATAATAATAAGCGCGAACCACAGTTATTGATCTGATATTCCAGCTCAGGCCCTACCAGGCGAAAATTTAAGGGGATAAAAATTACCCCCAGCTTGGCAGCGGCAAAATAAACTTCAAAAAATTCCGGACAGTTTAAAAGAAGAACCGAGATGCGATCTCCCTTTTTAATTCCCTTTTCTTTTAAAAAAGCTGCAACCCGGTTTGAACCGTCATTCATTTGCTTATAGGTGTATGGCTGATCTTCAAAAATTATAGCTGGTTTGTCTGGTGTAAGAATTGCTCGTTTTGTAGCGATTTTACCAATATTCCATTCCATCAATTAATACCTCTATCTTTTTTTCTATTTTAAAAAGTTTGGTGATCTTCTTTAAAAATAAAACGCCGGTTATTTTTCCGGCATGGGAACCAGTATGACCGGAACAGTGCTGCGGCGCAGGACCCTGCGGGTTGTGCCGCCGACAATTGTTTCAACTATCATGCTGCGTGATTTATAGGCCATGACAATCAGATCACAATTATACGATTTTGCCTGGTTTATAATCTCTTCGGCTGCATTACCATCCTTAATGACAATTTCATCTGTGGCAAAAACCTGGTCTGATTCTGCAAATTCAGACTGAATATCCTTACTGAAACTGTCTAAAGCATTTTCAAGCATAATGCCGTCTCTCTTTTTACCGATCAGAGCCTTTTGGGCATTTGTTTGATGGGTTTTTTTCAACTCTTCCATTTTTTTTTCACCCAGAAAACCAGCTATGATCGACTCGGCACTTGGCGACACTTCTTCTGTTACGTGCAAAAGAATGATGCCGGCCTTGTACACGCTGGCAATTGAAGCAGCATAATCAAAGGCATATCTGGATTTTTGGGAAAGATCTGTGGCGAAAAGTATTTTTTTAATTTCCGGAATCATATCTACCTCCAAGTAGTTATAGGTTAAACTTTCTTTTGTTCATAAGATTTAAATATTTTTATAATATCGTCAAAAGAGGAGCCTACTGGAAAAACTTCGGCAACTCCGATCTGCTTTAAACTCTTTATATCCTGTTTGGGAATTACCCCACCGATTATCACTGGAATTAAATCAGCTTTTGTTACAGAATTTAATTCATATAATAGTTTTCGGCTTAATTCAAGATGAACTCCTGATAAAATACTTAAGGCGATAATATCCACATCTTCCTGAATGGCCGCAGCTATAATTTGTTCAATACTCTGTCTTAAACCAGTGTATATTACTTCTATTCCGGCATCCCGCAGGAGCGAGGCAATTATTTTAGCGCCTTTATCATGACCATCCAGACCTGGCTTGCCCAGCAAAACTCGCAAAGGCGCTTTTTTCTGCTCTTTATTTTCCATTTATTTTTCCTTGCAACTAATATAATGCATCAGCGCTTAAAAAATGTAAAGTTATTTTCGGAGTCCAGGCTTGCCCTATACTTCAATATACTCACCAAATTCCTCTTTAAGTGCCTTGCAGATTTCGCCGATGGTTGCATATTCCTGAACAGCTGATAAAATCGGACCCATAAGGTTACCGGGCCCTCTTGCTACTCTGCGAATTTCATCCAGCAAGAGTTTTACCTGCCTGTTATCGCGTTTGGCTTTTATTTCATTAAGGCGTTTAATCTGATGCTTTTTCACATTTGGATTAGCCTGAAATATTTGAACGTCATACTCTTTTTCAGTGGAAACAAATTTATTCACCCCAACGATAATTTTTTTCCCTTTCTGAACCTTTTTTTCTTCTTCATAGGCTTTTTTTGCAATGTCCCGTTGAAAAAGGCCGTTCATAATTCCTTTTTTCATTCCTCCTTTAGCTTCGATTCTGATTATCTCTTTTTCAACCTCTTTTTCAATCTCATCTGTTAGATGCTCCAGAAAATAGGACCCGCCCATTGGATCTACCACGGAAACAGCGTCTGTTTCATAGGCAATAATCTGCTGAGTCCTTAAGGCCACGCGGGTAGATTCTTCGGTTGGGACTGCATAGGCTTCATCATAGGCGGTGGTGTGGATAGCCTGGCACCCGGAAAGAACAGCAACCATAGTCATTATTGTTCCCCTTGATATATTATTGAGGGGCTCCTTATCAGTAAAGGCGGATGCTGAACATCCACTGAACATCCGCAGTCTCATTGATTTTTCATCTTTGGAATTAAAACGGTCTTTAATAATTTTTGCCCATAAACGTCTGGTGGCTCTGAATTTGGCTACTTCTTCAAAAATATTCATACCGCATGACAAAAGAAAGCTTAAACGGGGCGCAAATTCATCAATATGAATTCCGCGTTTTAAAACTTCTTCTACATAAATAATGGCGTTTGCCAGGCAATAGGCAGATTCCTGAATCAGACTGCAGCCCGCTTCCCGCATATGATAGCCGCAAATGCTAATCGTATTCATACGCGGAATTTCAGAATTACAATATTCAATGACATCCGCAGTCAAGCGCAAAGATGGTTCAGGCGGATAAATCTGGGTACCACGGGCCAGATATTCTTTTAGAATGTCGTTTTGCAGGGTGCCGCCTATTTTGTCCAGGCTGATACCCCTGTTTTGAGCCAGGACAACATACATGGCCAGTATAATTGCCGCAGTCGGATTTACTGTAAAAGATGTTGTGATTTTATCCAGAGGAATATTTTTAAAAATGATCTCCATATCTTTGAGGGTGTCAACCGCCACACCAACCTTTCCAACTTCTTCTCCTGCAAGGGGATCATCTGAATCAAAACCGATCTGGGTCGGCAAATCAAAGGCAACGCTCAGACCGGTTTGTCCCTGATCAAGCAATGAGAGAAAACGGGCGTTTGTTTCTTCAGGGGTTCCAATACCTGCATATTGCCGCATTGTCCAGAGGCGACCTCGATACATAGTTGGGTAGACACCTCTGGTAAAAGGATATTGGCCTGGAAAACCTGATTTTTCCAAATATTCCTGGTCCAGTGATTTTTCTGCTGAATGCTGAGGTGTGTAAATGAGTTCAAGATCCGATCCCCAGGAGGTAGTGGCCGGCTTTTGCGTTGAAACATCCATATGCTTTAAGGCCCAGCGTTGTTGTTCCTTAGCAATTTTTTCGGAGTTGCTCATAATTAAAAAACCTTTATTTTAGCCAAAGTATAATTAAATTTTTGCAATTATATCGGCAATCAGATGCGATTTCACTGCAATTAATAATAAAGAAAAAAATTATGAATAAGGTATATTATTCTAATCCAATCATAGAGTAATGATTGGCAATTAGTATGCCAGGATATTTTATTTTTGAAATCAACATAAGTACTTGAATTAGCTTGTAATTGAGACATTAATTCACGAAAGCTGATTTTGAAAAAATGAGCATATTTATACAGTATTTTTTGATATTTTTAATAACAAAGTGATATTATAGATAATTCCAATGTGCTATTTATTTACATGTAAATATTATTGACAATATCCCCCTGACAGCTATATGATAAAAATTAAAAAAACATAATGAATTTAAATTAATTAAGATATCTCCTTTTA
>JASFBJ010000502.1 GCA_030149585.1 Desulfobacterales bacterium
AATATCTATTTACCTAAAGTCACAAGAATTTCCTGAGCTTTGCCTTGAATCTGGTGTATCCGTTGCCTGGATATCATTTTTTTTAATGTCGGCATCTGCATTGGAAACATAATGTTCATTAATTGGCGGTAAGTTATTTCTCTATCATTCGATAGTTTGTTAATCCGTATTTTACCCACAGCCCGCGAAAAGCTTTTCCTTTCTGCCCCAGTGTAAAAATAATTGTTTAGAGTGGTCGGCAATTGCAAATCATCATTAAAAGAAATCGTAAATACAGTTTCTTTTTTGCTAAAATCTTTAATGCGGCCTGAAACAGAAATCCAAACCCAGGAAAAAAGAGATGCTTTTTTATTTGATTCTTCCCATTTTTTAGCTCCTATCAAGGCAGACAGATAGCACTCGGATTTAAAATCTTCGTATTCGATGGAAATTTTATTTTCCCACTTTTTCACCATTTTATTTACAACCGGCCATATGTCTTCTTTTATATTAATCCTTTTGTGAGTATCTCCTTTTTCTGTATTTTCGCACACTTCAAAATGCCCCCTTTATTTTGTCCCCGTTCCTTACCTTTCACAAAACTTTTTTGCCATTTTCAATCAAAAAATCCCGAAACCCGTTTTCCATTCCAACCACCTGGTTATAATATTCAGAAAGCTCCTGGAATGGTTCTTTGTTAAGCCGCTTATAGGTGAACATCTCAATTAAAGAATGAAATCTGTTGGAGCATTCCTGGAGATGCTCTTTCGCTTCCGACGGTAATTTTTTTAAAACATCGTATTTTATTTCTTCGGTGAGCTGATCTGGCGTCTCTACGCCTTTCTGAATACAAATCTGATTTATTGTCTCGATTCGTATAAATCCTTGGGTAGAATTATCAGAATTATGATGAAGGCTCTCTCGAATCCAGCGCAAAAGTTGAAATCTGGTAGGCAAAGCTGTTTCAAAATGCCGTAATGACCATATAAAATCCACATCTTTCCAGTCCATTTGTAAATCATCGGCAACCCAGCGCTTCCCTTTTTCGTAAAATAAATTGTTATCATGTTGCGCCATCATAACCACCGCTGCATTCCTGATTTCAACAAAACCCAAACCGACATCTGCCTGTATTTTTTCTATTGGCCAATTTATTTTGATAAGCTCTAATACTCTGATTACACCTAATTCCAAATCAGACAGTAGGATACCTTTTTTCACGCAATCTTTAAGCGGCATTCTCGATAAGGCAAATTTTTGGTCATAACCCATATCTTTGTAATGTATTTCCGGTTTTGTCTTTTCATCCTGTGTCGTATTCTCAGGATACGCTTTTTTGTTCTCCTTTGGTGCAAGATGATTGCCAGAGACAAAATCTTGATTGTTATTTGTAATAGTTTTCAAGGGTTTATCAGAATGAAAATTGTCGTTTTGTTGTAAAACCTGGGGTGTATATGTAATAGACTTGGGTGGTTGGAAGAGTTCAGCTTTAAACAATGATAAATTTTGATTATTTTTTTGAGTATCTTCAGAATTTATTATTTTACCAACATCTGGTTTAGTAATGCCGGGCATTTCAGATGTTTCGCTCTGAGTGTATTCCTGTTCATACAATCCCCTGTTTTTTTCGCTACACTCCTGCTTTTCTTTTTCGGTACTTTGATCATTATTTGCAGTAT
>JASFBJ010000056.1 GCA_030149585.1 Desulfobacterales bacterium
GCTGTATCCAGTCGCGCAGTGATTTTTACTGCTTTTTCCATCCCAAATATTTTTTCCACACCTTTGGAACCAAATATCTCCATTTTGGGGTAGGCTTTTGAAAAATAGGATACTGCTCCTGCATGATCAAAATGGGAGTGCAAGACCAAAAGTCCCATGATTTTGCTGCGATCAATCTTAAACTCATCAAACTGAGCTTCAATTGTTGGAATAATATAAGACATTCCTCCACCGATCAAAAGATACTCATCTCCTTTTAAAAGATACATGCAAACGCTTTTATCCCCCAATAAAAGAAGATTATTTTTTATATATCCGGGTTTATTTATTAGCATGGCGATATCCTTTATATGCATGATACTGAAATGACCAACCATATTTGCATTTTGGTTGGCCACTTCTGCTCGTTAATATCTTCTGAAAATAATTTGTCTGCAAATAGACACTGCTTATAAAAAAATTTCAGAAATTTCTATTTGCCGGTAAAAACCGGTTTCCGCTTTTCCAGAAAAGCTGCTACGCCTTCTTTCAAATCTTCTGTTCCCAGGCAGTTACAGGCACATTGAATCTCAAGATTTCTGGCATTATCCAATGCTATATCATAGCCGTAGGTAATCGCATATTTTGCCATTTTCATGGCAAAAATCGGTTTGGCCGCAAGTTTGGCGGCATATTTCATGGCTTCCGGCAAAACTTGATCAGGCGGCAAAACCCGGTTCACCAGGCCAATCTCGTAAGCTCTTTGAGCATTGACGGGATCTCCGCTCATTACCAGTTCCTTGGTCATGCCTAATCCTACAAGACGGGCAATCCTCTGGGTACCGCCCCATCCCGGAATTAAACCGAGATTGATCTCAGGTGTACCAAAAACAGCTTTTTCAGATGCAAATCTAAAATCACAGGATACGGCTATTTCAGCGCCGCCACCAAGAGCAACGCCATTTATTGCAGCAATAACCGGTTTCCCCAGAAGTTCCAGTGCCCTTAAAGTATTATGGCCAAGTTCAATAAAATCCATGGCCTCCATTGCAGAGCCAAGCTTATTTAGTTTTGTAATATCAGCTCCAGCCACAAAGGCTCTGTCGCCGGCCCCTGTCAAAACCACTGCTTTAATCTGACCATCAGTCTTGCAGGTTTCAATTACAGATGCCAGTTCTCTAAAAGTTGCCGGATTCATGGCGTTCATGGCTTTAGGGCGATTAAAGGTGATTAGCGCAATTGCGTCTTTAACCTCAAAAATAATATTTTTAAAATCCACAGCACTTCTCCTTTTCGGCTTCTTTCAAGTTATTTCTTTTTGGAATAATCGTAAACTCCTTTTCCGGTTTTACGGCCCAAATGGCCTGCCTTTACAAGTTTGACCAGCAAAGGGCAGGGTCGATATTTATCTCCTAACTGTTTATGCATACTTTCAATACATGCCAGGGCAACATCCAAGCCAGATGCATCACAAGCCGCCAATGGCCCTAATGGCAGTCCCAGTCCCAGCTTGCAGGCCTTATCAATTTCTTCGGCAGTGCCGACTCCTTCCTGAAGCAGAAAAAAAGCCTCATTGCCTAAAGGAATGTACAGGCGATTTACGATAAAAGCCGGAGAATCACTTGAAGTTACAGTTCCTTTACCGCATTCTTTTATAAATTCAACTGTTTTTTCATGGGTCTCATCAGAAGTCTGAAGGGCTCTTACAAGCTCAACAATCGGTGTTAAAGCAGCTGGAATTAAAAAATGGGTTCCAATACATTTTTCAGGTCTTGAAGTAACCCCTGCCATTTCACTGATACTTAAAGTAGAGGTGTTGGAAGCTAAAATAGTATTTTCTTTACAAACTTCACTCATCTGCTTAAATAGCTGTTTCTTGATTTCCATATCTTCAAAAACAGCCTCAATAATAAAATCCGCCTCAGCAAATGCTTTTTTGCTGTCAACCGTAGTGGTTATGCGTCCCAGGGCAGCGGCTGCATCATCAGCCGTTATCTTGCCTTTTTTCTCCAGCATTCCCATAAAACCCTTGATTCCGGCCATCCCCTTTTCAATAGCAGCCTCGTTCATCTCAACCATTGTGGTCTGAAAACCACCTCTTGCACAAACAATTCCAATCTGACTGCCCATGGTTCCCATGCCGATTACGCATACATTTTTAATATCCATCCTCTGTTCCTCCTGTATTTTGGATTATTATAAATCCCGGATTTTCCCGGGCTGTTTTAATCACACCAAAAAAAATAAAAATTGAGCTGCGGATTGAAATCTCAATCACATCCCCAGGTAAGTTTCTCTTATTATTTCATCATTGAGCAGTTCCTCTGATTTTCCTTCGGCTATTATTTTCCCACGGGAAAGCACATAATTGCGTGAGGCCAGTTCAAAAGCAAAGCTGATATCCTGTTCAATCAGCAAAATAGTAATACCCAAACCGTGAACTTCACTGATGCGGGCAAATAGTTCTTTTTTTACCATTGGCGCCAGGCCCACCGATGGTTCATCAATTAGCAATAGTTTAGCCTTGGACATTAATGACCGGGCGATGGAAAGCATGGTACGTTCGCCACCGGATAATGTGCCGGATACCTGATTACGCCGGTTTTTCAGAACAGGAAAAAGACTAAAAACCTTGTCAAGAGCTTCATTGATTGCAGCTTTACCATCTTTTTTTAACAGATATGCGCCAGCTTCCAAATTTTCCATAACAGTCATTTCGCGAAACGGACGACCCCTTTCCGGGCAAAGGATTAATCCTCGCTGGGCGATTTTATGAGCCGGCAGGTCAAGCATTTCATTACCTTCAAATATGACGCTGCCTGTTAAGGTTATCTTGCCGCTGGTGGTTCCTTTAAGTGTTTCTTTTTCCCAGCTAACCAGTCCGGCAGCAGCCCGCAAAAGAGTGCTTTTACCGGCTCCGTTGGGGCCGACCAGACTAACCAGCTCACCTTCTGCAACATTCAGGCTGACCCCGTTTAATACCATGGCCCGGTCGTAAAGAACAGTTAAATCGTTAATTGCCAGATACAAATTACACCTCCTTACCAATATAGGCCTCTATCACCTCTTTATTAGATATAATCTCATCCGGGGTTCCCACGGCAAGAATTTCACCAAAGTTGATTACAATCACCCTGTCAACAATTTTCATCAGCTCGGACAATTTATGCTCCACGATCAACATGGCAGGACCTTCGCTGTGCAGCCTGCCAAAACGGCCGCCCTTGTGCAGGCGTTTGAGAGATTTTGCTATAAGGGTGGTTTCGGCCGGACTCAGGCCGCCAAATGGTTCATCTAAAAATAACAGCTCCGGCTCAGTGGCAATGGCCCTGGCCAGCTCCAAACGTTTCAGATCCCCATGGGATAAAACCGAAGCCGGCTCTAATGCAAGATCGCCGATACCGCAAAATTCCAGAGCATCTTTTGCACGAAGTTCAACAGTTTTGACCCATTCTCCTTTACGTTTAGCTCTGGGGCAAAGGCAGGAGACCATTACATTGGAAATCACCGGCAGATGTCTAAATGGTTTGACAATCTGTGAAGTCGCTGCAATCCCCTTATTAATAATCTCGGCTGTTGGTAAGCCAGTAATGATTTCCCCTTTAAAGGAGACTTGACCGGAAGTGGGTTTTAATATACTGGTTATCATCCGAATGGTGGTTGTTTTGCCGGCTCCGTTTGGACCGATCAGGCCGACCATCTCATCCCGTTTGATTTCAAAACTGATATCAGACAGCGCATGAAGACCACCAAATGTTTTTGTCAAATTTTCTACAACCAAAAAAGGTTCAGCCATTTAGAGTTCCTCCTCTCTAAGCTCCCGACGAGAAACCTTGCCCACATCTGTTCTTGGTATTTCACCGATAAATTCAATAATTCTTGGAATTTTATAAGACGTTAATTTTTCTTTGCAATATTGCAAAATATCGTCTTCCGAAACATTTCCGCGTCCATCAGATTCCAAAACCACCATGGCTTTTACCTTTTCACCGACTTTGACATCCGGCACACCGATTACCCCGACCTCCTTGATCAAAGGATGAGCGCGCAGGATTTCTTCCACTTCCCTGGCATAAATGCGCAGGCCCTTATATTTTATTAAATCCCGTTTACGATCATAGATATGAAAATAACCTTCAGGGTCCATACTTCCCAGGTCTCCGGTGCGCCACCATTTTTCATTACCTATTACGGCTTGACACTCTTTGGTAGCTGCCGGGTTTTCCCAGTAGCCTTTGCACACCTGTGGACAATCACAGTTTACACAGATCTCACCCAATTCTCCGGCCTCAACAAACTCATCATTTTCAGAATCCAGGATAGCGACAAGGGTGCCTGGTAAAGGAATCCCTACGGTACCACTTTTCTGCTTTCCCAAGGGAGCCCCATGGCTCAAGGGGGAAAGCTCGGTCTGCCCATAAATATCATGTAAAACAGTGCCGGTGCGCGCTTCCCAATCTTTGGCCGTAGACTCATTCAAAGCGTCAGCCCCTGAAAAAATAATTTTAAGTTTTTTCCAGTTCACCCGGGCGGTTTTTTCATAATCTTTAAGCAACTCATATATTGCCGGCGCACCCACAAAAAAGGTGGCTTTATTTTTTGCGATGGCTGCTAAAATTATATCTGGATCAGGAGTCGTAATAATAATCAGGGTGCTGCCCCGAATGATTCCGCTGAGCAGCGAAGTAAACTGTCCGGCTGCATGATAAAACGGCATATAAGCCACGACCACCTCTTTGCCATCTTCCAAAAAGGGGTAATGGGAACGAAATTGAATGTCGTTTGCAATCACGCCGTAATGCGTAATCATCACGCCTTTTGGCTTTCCGGTAGTGCCGCCGGTGTATGGCAGGGTCAAAACATCTTCTTTTGGATTAATTTTTACCTTTGGGGGCTCTGGAGAATATTTTTCCAACAAATCCTGTAATCGATAAAAACCCTCCTTTTTGGCCAATTCCTCTGGCGGGGCCGACATCTGCTGATAAATCCCCCTTAAAATGCTTTTACCTATTAATTTTTTTAATTTAGGCAGGGATTCAGACACATTGGTCAGAATAACATTTTTAAACTTCATTTCTGTTTTTTCAACAGCCTCGTAAAGAATATCCTGGCAGATAATGGTCTGTGCCCCGCAATTTTCCAGTTGATGACGAATCTCACTTGACACATAAACCGGACTGACCGGGGTAACAATTGCGCCAACCTTGGCTGCGCCATAAAAACAGATCACATGTTCCGGAGAGTTAAGCAAAAGAAGGGCTACCACGTCGCCTTTTTTTACTCCAAGAGCGTTTAAAGCATTGGCTAACCGGTCAACTTTATTTTTTAACTCATTATATGTTATTTTTTTTCCATAAAAAAGAATGGCATTATTTTTACCCCATTTTTGAACAGCTTCATCAAAAGCCTGGATCAACGATTTTTCCGGTATTTTCACATCAGCCGGCACTTCCTGCGGATATGTTTTTAACCAGGGTTTTTCATGATATATTGTTGCGGCTTTCATTACTCCTCCTGAACTGATTATATTTATTTTTGATTTTCAAGATGCAAAGGTGCCCGGCAGGCCCGACAGTTTTTGCGATTAGCAAAATTAACCACCTTGCAGCGCCGGCATATTATGCCAAGTTTGTCCAGAATCCATACAGAGATTCCTTCCGGCATAAATAAAAGAGTAAAAATAAGAATCAGGGACATGATGATATGCCGAAAATTTTCTCCCCACTCATAAATCATTATATATTCTGTCATTGGAAAGAGAATATAAACTCCGGCAATAGCGCCGTAGATTGTGCCTTTGCCTCCAAAAATAGCCCATAATAAAACCTGAAAGGAAAAAAATACAGTCAGGGATGAGGGGCCTGCAATACGCATAAAATGTATATAAAGTCCACCGGCTATCCCTGCAAAAAAGGCGCTTATGGCATAGGCCAAAAGCTTATATCTTATAGTATTGATGCCGGCCAGGCGGGCGGCAATTTCATCTTCCCGAATAGCGTGAAAAATAATGCCGGTTCGAATTATCTTGCTGGAGGCATCACTTAGTTTCCACATGATAAAACCTGATACCATCATAACCAGGACAACAGTATAATAAACAATGACCCTGTTTTTTGAAATCCTGTCAATCCCGATCAGCCCCATTTCACCACCAAAAAATTCAGGAAAGATAAAAATAATTCCCGTAAAAATTACTGGAAATGCCAGTGTTACAAGGGCCAGATAAAATCCCCTGAGGCGCAGGGCAGGCATGCCGGCAATAAGTCCAATAAATACTGCGCTCAAACCTCCCAGGGGAACCGTAACCCAGATTGGAAAACCAAAGTGAATATTTATCAGGGCGGCTGTATAACCGGCGCTGCCGAAAAAAAGCGCCTGACCCAGACTAACCTGCCCGGTAACTGCCAAAAGGTCCCAGCTTGCAGCAAAAATTGCATAAATTGCTGCCAGAATGAGAAAACGCAAGGTAGACGGGGTTGTTGTAAAAACAGGTAAAATAAATAATGTCAAAAAAAAGAGCATCGCGATCAAACGGCCTGGCCGGGAAAATACTTCACCCAGAATCCACTGCCACATCCATCGTAGATGATAGATCATAGGGTTTCCTCCTCAAAAACAACTCCAAACAAACCTTCCGGCCGGAAAATAAGCACAATCACCATGGCCAGTAAAGATACAGCGCCCCTTAAAAAAGAGCCTCCCGGAATCACGGTAATTACAATTGTTTCGGTAAAGCCAAGGATAAGCGCGCCATATACACTGCCTTTGATACTGCCAAGCCCTCCTAACACAACGGCTGCCAGAATCAAAATAAGCGGCTGGAGCCACATTGCAGGATAAAGCGGTTCCAGTGGCGCTGATAAAACAGCTGCAATGGCCGCAAGTCCCGCTGAAATCCCCATAGCGATCAAACAAACCCTGCTTACATCAATGCCCATTAGATTGGCAATTTCCTGATCCTGGGCTACAGCCCGGATTGCTTTTCCCAAAAATGTTTTGGTAAGCAGTATCCAAAGACCTATCAGCGTAATAATGCAGCCCAAAACCACAAACATATGCTGATATAAAACGCTGACCCCCATAAGCTCTTTTGAACCGACTATAAAGGATGGAACTCCGCGATAGCTGCCATCTAAAGTCATTAATACCAGCTCCTGGCAGATAATTGCTACGGAAATCGATATTATCATCACAGCAGTTTCATGTACCTTAACCCTGTCAAATAAAAATTTATAGCATAATATCCCAAAAATAATAGTGAGTAAAATGGCCAGAGCGGATGCAAACACATAGTGAATTCCCAAAGAATTTAATGAAAAGAAAATAATATAGGAAGCCGCCATATATAATACCGTATGGGCCATATTAAAAATTTTGGCTACTCCGAAAATAAGAGAAAAGCCCACTGCCAGCACAGCATAGGTACCGCTGATAACCAGTCCATTAATTAAAATTCTTTCAAGCATAATAATTTTCTCATGGTTTTAAAGATTTGATTATTTTAACTCAAATAATCAAATTCTTAATTTAGGTTAAAAAAAATTAATGCCTAAACTAAAACTTGAAAAAAATTTTCCGGTTTTAGTTCGGGCACTACTTGCTTGTCAAATAGGGTATTGCCTGGTAAAAAAGCATAAGATATTTCAAGCGGCCTTATTCTCTGAGGCTGCCTTGGAAAAACGCTTTTTGCAATGGCTCTGCTTTATAAATCAAAGACAGAGCCTTGAGCAATAGCGACAATTATTCAGTGACAATTATTCCAGTTTGAAATGAAGTGGCCTATTCTATTGAGCCTTCCAGTATTTTATCATCCATGGCGGAAGTTCAAAATCAACGGTTCCTTTATATCTAAGGCCCTCAAATTCGGGCATTCCCAGCCTTCCTTTGCCGTCCGGCCATACTGTCTTGATTTCCCCGTCACGCCATTGGGTGCTGACCCAGGTCACATAACCTGGCTTCCATACAAGATCGTGGGGCCATTTATGATTTTTTGGGAAAAAATTAATGCGGCCCATGGCGCCTTTAAGATCTGTTTTCTCAAGAGATGCTATAACCTTATTGGTTTTTAAGGTGCCGGCCCGCTCAACAGCATCTTTGAGTATATAAATAGCATCATAGGCATCAACCGCGATATAGGAGGGTGTTTTATTATATTTTTTAACAATGGCATCATAAAAGGGAATGGTCTTGTCTGTAATTTCAACCCGGCCAATGGTTTGCATGGTTATTTCATAATTACACATTCCATTGGTGGCCTTCCAGTGTGCAAGACCCATGGCAGGAATATTAACGCCAATGAGAATCGCAGGTATTTTAAGCTCTCCCCATGTTTTGGACAGAGGAATGCCGGCCGGGCCTGAAACACAGTTCAAAATAATATGGGGTTTAGCGGCTTTGATAGCGCTCATTTCAGCAGTTACATCGCTGGTTTTTCTTGAAATCACCCAGGATCCGACAATTTCAACCGCATCTGCCGGAATACCGGCAACTGCATTTTTCATATTTGCCTTGGCCCAAAGACCATTTTCATTAATCAAGGCAACCCTTGGCTTTTTGACTCCAAGTGTTTTTTCAATTTTTTCAGCAACCATCATTATCTGGTGAGAAACGATCTGACCCGCATAAACCGTGTTAGGAGGGCCGGAACGGAAAAAATATTTATATTTATTATAATTTTGGGCTATCCGCTCAGTTGGTTTTACGTGCGATGAACCTGGACACAGCCATATTTTTTCATAATCCGCCATGATCTCCTGCATGGCAAGAACCGGCTCTGAATTAAAACCACCAACTAAAAAATCGACCTTGTCCACGGTAATCAATCTTTCCATGGCGCTAACCGCATCCGGAAGGCTAAAGATTTCGTTGGTATCGGCTTTAACCACTTCAATTAAATATTTTTCTCCATTAACGTTAATGCCGCCGGCCTTATTGATCTCTTCGGCTGCAAGGGATCCGCCCCACCAGACATGCCGTCCAGGCAAAAACTTCATGGGACCTAAAAGACCAATCTTGATTGTCTGGCCCGCGTAAGCGCCAGTTGTCATCAACAAGACAAGCAAAAAATAAAACCCAAAACGACCAATTTGTTTAATCAAACTTTTTCTCATGATATCCCCCATCAGGTTTTAAAAGGTTATTTTATTCAGAATCCCGCCACACACCATCTGTAAAAGATTTTTGCTCTTTTTCTTTCACTCTTCCGCCAGTGACGGTAAACTGATATTCTGAAGGAAGATCCATACCGGCATCTCTGGCAAATTTGATCATTCTGCTTATCTCTACGACCCGGATAGCCGTTTTTTTGACGGTCTCTAAACCATGTTTGTCATCAAGAACGCCATTTTTCAGATAGGCTGGTCTTTGACCATATGCCCTTGTGCTTGACAAAGCAGAACCATTTGCAACAGGAATCATGTTAAAACATGAAGTAACATCCCGCAGGGTATCAATTGCATGCTCCATCCCAAATCCTAGAAAGCCCAGAGTCAAAAGACCTGCCACTTTGTTTCTGAATTCATTGGTAAAGAAAACCTGATATCTGGCTCTGGAAAACAGATTTAAAAGAAAAGGAGCAAGGGTATTTAACCAGGCCGGACTACCGAAAATAATACCGTCAGCCTGCCGCATGCTTTCATAAATCGGCTGCAAATCATCCTGTATTTTGCATGGAGCCATATTTTCAATGCACCATTGACAGTGAGTACAGGTGGCTATCTCTTTATTAGCCGTGGTTACAAATTCCGTTTCCACGTCACCAATTTTTTCCGCCTCATTTAAGGCATATTGTACCAGTTTGTCACAATTACCATCATATATCGGGGTTGCGGAAATGCCCAGCACTCTAATTTTGACCATTATTATCCTCCAGCAAGTATTGAACTGTTTTTAATAAATACCGTTCATATTTTTCATAAAGAAAATTATTTTTTATAAACACATGTAGGCTCCGTTCAAAATGAACGGAGCCTATGGTATGCTTTTTTATTTTCTAAATTTTGTGAAATCAGGTTTGCGTTTTTCAAGAAAAGCCGACAGACCTTCATGGGATTCTTCTGTTTGATAATACATGCCAAGAGCCCGCATGGCTATGGAATCAATACCGATAACATGATCAGTATCAGCATTAAACGATGCCTTCAAGCAGGCCAAGGCTTCCGGAGCCTTGCCAAGCATCTCTTTACACCATTTATCAGTTTCAGCTTCGAGTTCACCCTGAGGGACAACCTTATTGATCAAACCCATTTGCAAGGCTTCATCAGCAGAATATTGATGGCAAAGATACCAGATTTCACGGGCTTTTCTTTCACCCACCAGTCTTGATAAAAATATTGTACCAAAGCCGGCGTCAAAACTGCCCACATTTGGACCTGCCTGACCGAACCGCGCGTTATCGGAAGCAATCACCAGATCGCAAACCACATGCATTACATTGCCTCCGCCAATGGCAAAACCATTAACCGCAGCTAGAACCGGTTTTGGAATAGCCCGCAGCAGATAAAAAAGCATGCTGTGTCCCTGGGTCAGATCAAACTGGGCCCCCTGGTTGGTATAGCCTGCATCATCTTTGGTTTGCAGATCACCACCAGTGCAAAAAGCCTTGTCTCCTGCACCAGTTAAAACTACCACGCCGATACTTTTATCGCCCCAGGAATCCAGTAAAGCAAAAACCATTTCCTGTAAAGTCAGTCCCGTAAAAGCATTATAGCGTTTAGGGCGATTGATAATAATTTTGGCAACTCCATCCTTTTTTTCATACAAAATGTCTTTGAAATTAAGATCCATTTACTTCCTCCTTAGTTAAAAAAATAATTACTGCCTTTGATAGTCCTGTTTTTGATTAGAAATGTAATCAAAATAAGGTGTAGATGTCAACAAATAAATCTATTCGCCCATCAGATGAATGCTGGCTATTAAATAAACCGCTACTATAGTTTCGTTTTTTTATTATAAGATGTGGGATGATGAGAAAAGATTTTACGGATTGCTAAATAAACCAGTAGAGTTATATATCAGTTTAATGAGCGGCCAACCAAGACCGCAGTGGTCGCTCATTTACCTGGCCGGCGTTTATAAGTTCATCTATGTGGGTTTATTTATTCATTACCAGACCCAGCCTATTCTGAAAATAAAGGTCTCAACGTTTGAATCTTCCTCATCCGAAGAGCTTTGTTCTTCGCTGGCTATATCGGCAGCCTGTAAAATTGCGCTTAACGTCAGCCCCCAAGGCAAATATTCCACATCAATACCCATTGAAACTAAAGACACCGATTCTATATCATAATCATCTTCCGTTTCCGTTTCATATCCGTTATAGGATGAAGTTGTTGTTGAAGTTCCTGATCCGGATTTTTCAGCAATCATTGCAAAAGGAGAAAAGAGAAAAGATCCGCCTTTTATACCTAATTGAACACCGGCCTGAAAGCCGCTATATGTCTCCGTAGTCTCGTAGTCGGTATCATAAACTATACCCGCTGGTAGAATTCATTTCCATAGTCATAATAGCTACTTCAAGTGTGGGGCCGACAAATAGGATAATACTGAAAAATTCATTTTTATATGGTTGAATTTCAAGGTTTACACTCATCGGAATATCAACATAATTTAAATCTCCATCAGCATAATCGCCCTCCAAAGTTCCTGACAGCCCAAAAATACCAATTCCGTAGTCTATGGCAACGTAGTTGGAAAAGGCATATCTTCCCTTGACGTCAACGCCGGCTCCTCCTGCATTAAAATCATCTGAACTCATACTTATAAAGTTGAGATCCAGTTTAAAAGATTTCTCTCCTTTTTCAAAAATCGGATCAGGTACGGGTGGCGGGGCAATGGAAATTTGTGTATTATTTTCAGCTACAGCTAATCCAAAAAAACTAAAAACAAAAAATAAAATTAACGAAATAACTTTTTTCATATTTTTCTTCCCTTTTATTCGTTTTCTTTGGAAAAATTATCTATAGTAAATATTCGGCCAACCCTTTTTTAAAAAAATATAAATATTCCCAAAAGGAGACCGCCGGCTTATGCCTGCCATTTTTTCTATGCGAATTTTAAGAGCTAATTTATTACTATAGATTAAACACTGTTCAGCAAAAAAGGATTCCCGCAGATTTTCCAGTGCCCCTCTTCTTTTACAAGTTGAATAATTTCTTCAACCTCATGGGTTTTACCAATACAGAATATTTTCGCCACCCAGGCAAAAGCCGGATTAATGGAGATCCGGCGCACGCCGGTCAAATGAACCTTGGCAGAATTATCATCCTGGCTGATAATTTCAGTGTGAATTTTATAAAGCTCATTTTTAAGGTAGTTAAGATTGACTCCTCTGGCTTTTGCTTCAAGTCCGGCTGCATTTATATATTCATCAACCGGGTCTATACCGGCTTTTTTCAATTGACTGCAAAGCTGGTTGGACATGGAATCGTCAAATTTAAAATACGCCTTTGAAAATCCTACTGCTGCTTTGGATGGAGTATCAGTACTATCTGCAAAAATTAAAATCACCTGCAAAAAAATTCCCAGTACAATTGTTAATATAAAAACCGAGTTGTTTTGATTTAAAGCCATTTATTTTCCCTTTCTCATTAATTATAAAATATTGAATCCGCCATGATTTTATTTCTTCACAACAGTAATTAATACAAATAAAACTAATTCATATTATAATTAATTCCAATTAACAAGAATAAACTTGGAGAACCACCTGGTGCGTTAAGACCAATAAAGCCAGGAACACCTTTTTTATTTGCGAGCCTTGCCGTAACCAAGATTTAGCAAAGCCTGCTCCATTTCATTTAAAATTACAGGGTTATCAATAGTGGCCGGAACTTTAAAGGCTTTATTATCCGCAATTTTTTGAATGGTGCCGCGCAGGATTTTACCGGAACGAGTTTTAGGCAGCCGTTTGACCACCATAGCAGTTTTAAAGGCAGCTACAGGCCCGATTCTCTCTCGTACCATTTGAACCGTTTCTTTTTCTATTTCATTATGGTCTTTGGTGACTCCGGCATTTAAGACTAAAAACCCGATAGGTACCTGTCCTTTTAATTTATCATCAACACCTAAAACCGCACATTCAGCAACGTCTGGATGGTCTGCGAGAATTTCTTCCATTGCACCGGTGGAAAGGCGATGGCCGGCCACGTTAATAATATCATCGGTTCGTGCCATTACAAATACATAACCCTGCTCATCAATATATCCGGCATCAGCTGTTTTATAATAGCCAGGAAATTCTTCCAGATATGAATCAATATATCCCTGATCATTATTCCAAAGGGTTGGCAGGGTGCCTGGAGGCAAAGGCAGTTTTACCACCAGGGCTCCTATCTCTCCGGCTTTTACCTGCTGATTATTTTGGTCAACTACTTGAAGGTTCCAACCTGGGGCTGGTTTGGTAGGCGAGCCCTTCTTGACTTGATAGTGGTGTAAACCCAAACAGTTTGCGCAAATAGCCCAGCCGGTCTCGGTTTGCCACCAGTGATCAATTACCGGAATCCCCAGTTTATTTTCAGCCCATTTAAGAGTGTCGGGATCAAGCCTTTCACCAGCCAGGAAAAGGGTTTTAAAGCTGGATAAATCATAGTTTTTAATCAGTTCCCCGCTGGGATCTTCTCTTTTAATGGCCCTGAAAGCGGTTGGCGCTGTAAAGAGACATTTGACTTTATGTTCTGCAATGACCCTCCAGAAAACCCCGGCATCTGGTGTGCCCACTGGTTTGCCCTCAAACAGAATTGTGGTGCAGCCCATAAATAATGGCGCATAAATAATATAGGAGTGTCCAACAACCCAGCCCACATCGGAAGCAGCCCAGTAAACATCACCTGCATCAACATTATAGATAGCCTTCATGGACCACTTTAAGGCTACGACATGACCGCCATTATCCCGTACAACTCCTTTTGGAACACCGGTGGTGCCGGATGTATAAAGAATATATAATGGATCAGTGGCTGCAACCGGTACACAATCAACTGGTTCAGCTTTGGCCATGAGAGAATTCCAGTCCAGATCACGACCATTTATCATTTCAGCCTTCTCCATGGAGCGCTGAAAAATAATACAGTGCTCCGGCTTTGCCTCGGCCATTTCAACTGCACCATCCAGCAAGTGTTTATAGGGAATTATTTTAGTAACCTCTATCCCGCATGAAGCGGAAATAATTACCTTTGGTTTGGCATCATTGATTCTGGTGGCCAGTTCATTAGCGGCAAAGCCGCCAAATACTACTGAATGAACCGCGCCGATTCGGGCACAGGCCAGCATGGCAATCGCTGCCTGGGGAATCATAGGCATATAAATTAAGACCCGGTCTCCTTTGCTAACCCCCAGGCCTGCCAGAACGCCGCCGAATTTTGCGACTTTTTCCCTTAATTCCAGGTAAGTATATATTTTCTTATTATTGGTTACCGGGCTGTCGTAAATAAGGGCTGCCTGATTTCCCCGGCCGTTTTCAATATGCCAGTCAAGCGCATTATAGCAGGTATTGATTTCTCCTCCGCTAAACCAGCGATAAAATGGTTTGTTGGAGTCATCAAGAACTTTATCCCATTTTTTATACCAGTGGCACTCATTAGCGGCTTTTTCCCAGAAATCTTCTGGATCTTCCATAGATTGTCTATAAGCCTCTTCATATAAATTATCCATTATTGCCTCCTTTAATACTCGATGTTCAAGTTTTTAAACTTTTATTCAAAACAAAAATAGTGTCAGACAAGAAAACTCTGGATTTTGTGTGCAACAAAATCCATCACAGTGTTCAAGGTTGGCCAGTTACCACATAATATAATTATCAGCAATTCCCGCTTATAGTTAAAGAGCCCTAAAATAGAAGGTTAAGGTTTT
>JASFBJ010000503.1 GCA_030149585.1 Desulfobacterales bacterium
GCTCAGGTAAGCTTAGACTCCGAAAATAACTTTACATTTTAAGCGCCGATGCATCACAGCTTCAGGTCATCTTTGCCCAATCTACCAAATCTAACCTAAATCTGTGCGCCTACTTGTAGCAGTTATTTCGTCCATGTTCCTAAAAAAAATCACAAGCCTATATAACCCAAAATAAAGGTTGTATTAAATATTGTCAAGAATCCAGTAATGTCTACAACAATATTCATTCACGACAAACTCTTTCCGCCAGCCGCATAGATAGAGAACCAATAGTTAGCCCTGTATTGGCATAAGAATGTTCCTGAATAATAGACCCATCACAGACAAACACATTATCACATGCCTTCAGCTTAAGATCTTTATCAACAATATCATCCTCATTATCACCAAGTGAAATTGTACCGGAATGATGGGCTGCAGACCACAACCAATCATCAGTGATATCAGTTTCAAGATTTATTTCATCGGAAATCCCTGCCAACATACCCTGCAGCTTCTTAATCATCTCTCTGCAAATCCTCAATTCCTCATCCGTAATACTCCAGTCAACAACAAGACCTGAATCATCATAGCTCACAGAACTTTTGCCACGTTTCTGTTCAAAAAGGAAAAGAATATTATATATCCGCCCAGGGATATTAGCCCCAAACAAATGAGAATATATTTCTGCCAGAATATCAGGATGAAACAGCTTCCAGGAAAACATATTCCTGATTCTATCCATCCCGCTGCCGGCACCAAGTAATGATTTATACTTATATATAGAGAGCTTGTTTCCCATGGTCAAAGCAGGCCGCAAAAAAGCACAGCCTGTATATTTACCACACTCGCTTTTTACCCTGATACCTGTCCGGCATTCATAATCCCCTCGATCACTAACAGATAATAGTTTCATATCCCTGTTGACCGATTTTTTCATCTTCACCTTGCCGACAAACCCCAGGGGATGATCAGCCAGACCTAAACCAACAGTTTCTCCAGAACAACCAAGAGAAGACAATACTTTTTTGACAAGCAAAGGAGAACCAAGAGTACCCGCAGAGATTATGACAACATCAGCATCGACTGAATATTTTGTCTTACCAATACGATAACTTACCGAGGCAATCCTCTTTTCAACAGAACTAAATTCAATATCGCTCACTGCATAAAAAGAATCAACAGCAGTTGTAACAACTAATTTAGTAAATTTTTTCGGATACAAAAGACAATCAACACCATCTGAAAACACACCTGTTTTTTCAACAAGTAAATTCATTTCTGAGGTTATTTTTTCATATTCATTTGAATAAGGATTGCCTAACCAGAATAAATTCTCAGCAGCCTTATCATGGTAATCTTCTGCTTGAGTTAAAACTTCCTTAAAAGCATCAAGGGTTACATCACGAGCAAAAACAGGGATTAAACCATTATGCCAAAGATTAGTTGTGCCTCCGCCTCCCTGACAAAATGTCTTTACAGATGCAAATACTTTCTGGGTAAATTTAATTTGGGGATATCTAAAAACGTTTTCATCACCAACTTCGAGCAATGTGACATTACATTTCGTGACAAGCCGATTACAAATTAAGGTGCCGGCTAATCCAGCACCGATAATGACAATATTTTTTTCCATGGACATCAGAACGAGCCGAATACTCTTTTGCCGTACGGC
>JASFBJ010000252.1 GCA_030149585.1 Desulfobacterales bacterium
TATTTAACACCCGATAAAGGCATTAAAAAAATGGGATGGTTTGCGATATGATAGAAGAAGAAATCGAATCTTATATTCTTGAGCAGCTTGAAACCGCTTATTCGGATGTGGACGCAGCGCAAATTATTATAAGCTTTCCTGAAATTGTTATGGATTATGAAGACCGGCGCAGACGGGGAGTTATTGGAATTGATATTTTTAAGGTAGCTGTAACGATTGCAGCGGAAAGTATGATTGATAGGTTGCCATTTATAAGGGCTTTTCCCCATCAAATCGTTAATATTGGCAGTCAAAATTTATTGCAGAAATATTTAAAATGCGCTCGTAAAGATTACGCAGAGGCAGTAAATATGAAAGCAATTATTTTCTTTATTGAATATAAACAGGAAGTCAGAAAGGAATAAAAAATAATGAGCTATACGCAAGAAGCATTCATGGGCGCGGGGGATCTTAATCTTGATGTGTACGATTCAGCCGGTGAAAAAACAGGCGAATTGGATGTGGGTAATGCTACAATATTTGAGATTGACGCTCCATCTATTGAGAAAAAAGAACAAATTGGAATGAGACGTGAGAATTACGGGCAGACAACCAAAAGCGTTATCACCAAAGTTGAGCAAAATCTAAAATTTACTTTGACTGACATTAATCGTAAAAATTTAGCGTTAGCTATGCTCGGAACGGATGCAGATTATACGCAAGCGGCTGGTGACAATACCGCCGCGCCCGAAGAGATTATAGCACATTTGGATAAATATACAAAACTTGCATCACGTAATCTTGATGAAGCAAGTCCGCCTGTTGTTACGCATGCAACCGGCTCACCTACATACATAGAAGATACTGACTATGAGATTGATTATCAAGTTGGTAGAATAAAAGTATTATCAACCGGTGCAATTCTTGATGAAGCAGTGTTAGAAGTTGGATCAACTTGGTTAGAAATTGCAGGCGGTTTCAAAGTCGATGGTCTGGAAGTAAACAAAATTGAAGCATATTTGAGATTGATTGGTGAAGATCAGGCGAATTCAAGAGACTGTGAAGTAATCGTCTACAAAGCGCAAATTGAGCCAGCTGGCCCCATTAAATGGCTTGGTGAAGAGCTTAACTCCATTGAGTTTACTGGCAAAATTCTATCTACTTCAGACGGTTCATGGGATGTTCTCTTTTATTAGGGCATAAGGATGTAAAATGAGAAAACAAAAAACAATTAAAATTGATGACCTGGAAATCACGGTCAAGGAATTGCGGATTAAGGACATTAAGCGCATTATCGGCCAGGGTGATGACCTGCTTGGCGGCGACTTGGGGCAGATGGAAGAGCTTTTGCCAATAGTTACAGACCTTCCTTTGTCTGCGATTGATGATATGTCTCCGTCTGAATTAAAAATTATTTGGGAAGTCTTCCGTGAGGTTAATGAAGTGTTTTTGGAGCTGGTGGCGAAGACAGAAATCGTGGAAGTTCTCAAAAGCTCGATTCTGAAGGACTTGACCGCGCTCTTTGCCGACTCATTGGATCAGGTCACCCCAACCCATGGGAATATGGATACTCTTTCTTCTTAACGGCTTTAGATGAAGCAATTAAGATAGAATCAACGTACTTTCAACAAATGTCAATTGCTATTCGGATTGGCACTCACGCCGATCAGAAAACCTGGAATAAATACATAAAAGAAGATACGTCAAAACGTTATCCTCCTAAAAAGCAAGCTGAAAAATCAAATGACTAAAAGCAATACGGTAGAAGTATTAATCACAGCTAAAGACTTGACCGGCCGGTCAATAAAGTCTGTCAACAGAGGGATTGATAGCATTAAAAAAAGTATTGGCGGAGTTACTTCTAAATTGTTTAATTTGAAGACTGCCTTTGCTGGTATTGGCGCTGGGTTGCTTGCGAAAAATGTTATTGAAACCAAAAATGAATTTGTAAAATATCAAAAAACGCTTGAGGTTCTGACTAAATCAACAGTTAAAGCCAGTAAAGTATGGGGTGAGCTTTTGCAATTTGCTGAAGAAACTCCATTCAAAATTACTGAAGTCATGGATTCTTATAAAACGTTGAAAGCGTATGGCCTTGATCCTACTATAAGAACAATGACTGCTTTAGGTGATGCATCGGCAGCGCTTGGCGGCGGCGGCGTCATGGAGCGCATTGCAGTACAATTAGGACAAATAATAGCTACTGGCAAATTAACTGCAATGGACATTAGGGCATTGGGGAACGCCGGAGTAAATGCTGGAAATGTAATGGCGGAGGCTTTCGGGGTTGCCAGTGATGAACTTGAAAAATTAGGGCAAAAAGGCATTTCAGGGGAACAAATTGTTGCTGCATTAATTCAGAGAATGGAGCGAGATTTTGGCGGGCAGATGGCAGCCATGAATAAAGAGCTGTCTGGACAGTGGGAGATGTCAATTTCTATCTGGGAGCGGTTCACTGTCAAAGTCATGGATAGTGATATTTATGATTATCTCAATGCTGGGCTAACACTTTTTAATGAGCAACTTATTAAATTAAGGAAAACAGGCGCATTAGATAAATGGGCGGAGGAAATTGCTGAGAAAGTATTAACCAGTCTTGAATCTATGGCCATGGGATTAGCCGGATTTTGGGATGTTGTACAACCTATTCTTAACAAGTTAAAAGAAGCCGTGACAGGCCTTTGGGATTGGTTCAAAACCCTACCTGGATGGGTGCAGCAAGCAGGTTTAATCTTAGCTATTTTTGGTGGAATAAAAGCAAGGCTGGGTATTGCTTTTTTTTCGCTTGCTATTCCAAAAATCAAGGAACTTATAAAAATAACTAAAGAATATAATGCCCTTGGTGGTACAGGCGGAGTTTTGGGGGCGATGCGAACAACCAAAAGTCAATTGACTCTTGTTGATAAACGAATTGCAAAATTTAGAAAACAAATTGAACTCCAAAAAAAGCTTATAGAGCAAGACAAAGAAAATATAGCCGGTTGGCGGGGGAAAATTGTAGGGGCAAAAAAGTATCAAGACCAAGCAGAAAAAGGGCTTAAACGCTTAAAGGAGCTTGAAACAGATTTAGCGAAGAATCCTTATTATACTGAATTAATTAAAAGAAAAGCAATTCTTGAAAAAATAATTGCTTCCCCAAAACCCGAAAAAGAAGCAACAGCGGACGCTTTAAATGCTTTAGGGATTCCAGCCGGTGCAGAGTTAGAAAGCGAATTATCAAAAACGCAAAAAAAGGTTCAATTGTTTCTTGAAAAAATAAAAGCATTAATAGAAAAGAATAAAAACAAAAAAGAAATAATAGATGATAGCACAAGCAAAGGCAAAGAAGATAAAGCGACACAAGCTGGCATTCCTTTGTCGGCTATTGGAATCCAAAAATCAATCCTTACACGGCTGCTTATAGATAACAAATTATATTTTAAAGACCTTGAGCAAATATTTGCGAATGGGGGGATTGCAGTAAATAAGTATTATGATGGGCAAGTTAAAAAAATAACTGCCATATATAATGAGAAAGTAAAGCTTTTAAATCTGGAATTAGAAGTGGCTAAGAATGCAGACGAAAAGAAAGCTATTGAAGACAGTCTTTATATACTTGAAAAAGAGCATCAAATCGTATTGCTGGATCTTGCAAAGCAAAGGATTGATGCTGAAGATGCATTGTTCCAAAAGAAAAAAGAAGCCGAAGAACTGTTACAGGTTATAAAAGATAGAACAGCAGATTCCATGAAAGGCGATGGCATAGAAGCACAAATGAGCAGAGAACTTGCTCAGATGGACGTCAGGCATGCCGCAGAGCTTGCAAGTCTATCAGCATTAATAGACGATAAAGCAGCCATAAAAGATGCTGCAAGGGCGCAAGAATTAGAGAAAGAACAGCTTTTTCAGGATCAGAAAAAACGGCTTAAACAACATGAATTAGCTATAAATGCACAAATGGCCGGAACTATGGCTAACATCATGGGCCAGGCTTATGAGATATCCGGCAAAAAAGCAAAAGCGTTCTTTTATGCTCAAAAAGCCTTTGCGATTGCGCAAGCAATAATAAGCGCTAACCTGGCAGCAGCAAAAACCCTGGGGCAAACGGGCGCATTTGGAATTCCGTTATCTTATATGGTTTATGCGCAAGCTATGATGAATGTTGCCATGATTGCGACACAAAATCCACAAGGCTACGCGGTTGGTGGTAAAATCAGGGGTTCTTCTTCTTCTGATTCCGCTGATAATATACCCATTATGGCAACTGCCGGCGAGTATGTTCAGCCGGTCAAAACAGTTCGGTATTACGGTTCACAGGTTATGGAAGCAATCCGGAAAAGGTTGATCCCCCGTGAATTATTTTTAGGGTTAAGCATGCCGGCTTTTGCAGGTCCCAATATGTCATATGCTTTTGCAGATGGCGGCCAGGTTCCGGCGCAAGCAGGCGGAGCAGGTGAAAGCAGTATTAATATAATTAATGTTACTGACCCAAGAGAAATTGACCAATACTTGGCATCCTCAGCGGGGCAAAATGCTATTTTAAACGTTCTTAGCTCCAGGGCTGGCGCAGTTCGGCGGGTGATGCGATGAAGAATATAAAAGATAAACCTGATAAGCAAGAAATTAATATAATTAACGCCATGGTGCAGAGTAACTTTAGGCAATATTTAATTTCAGATGTCGGCCAAAGTACTATTTTAAAGATTCTCAGACAGGTAAAGAAATGAGTGTAACAATTGATGATTATTTTCTGATAGAGCATAACTGGGTAAAGCCTGTTATCTTCAGGAAAAGATGGCGGACTTCCATCCAGAAAGCAATTACAGAAGGAGAAAAGAAATCAGCACTTTTCAGTTGGCCGAGAAGAACGCTTATCTGCGCTTTATCTGCTATGAGTGCAGCAGAATCGAATTATATAAAAAGAAAGCTTTTCAAAAACCTTTTTTCTGTTTGGGGCATCCCATATTGGCAGGATAGAACGCTTTTAATAGCTGATACTGTTATCGGAAATAACGTTTTGCATGTAGGATCAACTGTGGATAGAAATTTTGAGGCTGGATCATACTGCATAGTAATGCAATCAAATAGTTCATATGAAGTATTACCAATTGATTCTATGACGGATCTATCAATTACATTAGCAGCGACAATTACTGCGGTATGGCCGGAAAATACGGATGTCTATCCAGTTTTGAAAGCTATTATGAAGCCGGTTCAAAAGTTGGGAATGATTACAAGCGGAGTTGGTGATATCACTATTGAAGCGATTGAAGTCTTTGATGATGAAGTAACACGGGCAGTTGGTG
>JASFBJ010000504.1 GCA_030149585.1 Desulfobacterales bacterium
AGAACAGGCCTGACGTTTTGATCGCTGAGAGTGTTCATCCCGCCTATGCTGCATCTATAGCTGAGTTGTTAAATGAACAATATAGCGGTAGTGTTACAAACGATTATTTTATGTCTGTAGCTGATGATTATAAATTATTTGTACCAGATTTTTAAGTAAACTAAAATATTTAGGCCAGGCGGGGAAACCCTGTCTGGCCTTTTTTATGAGGGGGGAAAATGAAAGTTGTTTTTTTATACGATAGAAAAAGAAGCCTTGGTATTGCCGAGGATGGAACAATTTTAGTGCCTCTGCTCTCCGACATGCCATATTTGAATACGCTCAGTCATATTCCAATATGGAGGCAGCACTCTCCCATAACCGCTGCCACCCTTCGCTGGCAAAAACCGCATAACCCGACCACCCTTTAAAAGAGAAAAATCTTCTTCAATTACCTCTACTTCTACATCCGTTACGGCTCCTTTTCCATATGCCCCTTTTTTGCCAATATATTTTATTCGTTCCAATAATTGAGTAATCCGCTTACGGTTTCCAAGCGCATATGCCGTCATCGTGTTGCATAAAATTAGCGGGATAGGCATATTATATTCTTTATGTTTACCTGACATAAGATTTGGAGAACCCTTTGCCATGTGAATCCGATTTGTTCGGAATTTTTTCCGCCAATATTGAAGACTTTCAATTTTTCCATCCGGAAATAATGCGCTTGCGTGCCATCCCCAGTATCCGTTAATGTGCCATTTCTTGAGTGGGAGCATTTGGATTTCAGGGATTTCATTGCGTTCTAAACCTCTATTAATCAGATGTTCAGGGCATATAGCCCATGCAAGTAATGAATCAAGATGAACAGGATTTTGTGGAAACATTACTACACCTGTACCATCCATCCTGAATGTTATTTTCAATGGTTTCAATGACATTTTTGCCTCTCATTATAAATGCTATCTTTAGTGTTTTTTAGCAACTTTTTGTTTTTTAATCGGGTTTATCCAGCCTTTCGCTTTTAATTCGATTTGAGACGGCAGCAAATAACATAAAAATTTATAAAGGTTGCTTTTATAAAGCGGTTTCGCCCATTTTTCCAATTCCAGCCATTCTTGCAACCCGGCTCGCATAATCACGAAGCCAGGACAGCTCAATGTTTCAAGAGACGTCCGGCTGAATCCTTTTTTTAGATACACAACTAATTGATTATATATTTCATTTACCTTTTCATTATTTGAACAATCAACCAGTGTCTCATCGAAAGCCCAAATTGCTTGACCTATATGATTTAACTTCGCTCGTGTTGTTCCATGCTTTTTATATGTTGTTGTTACCCAGCCCGCCCACACATCTGAATTAACACCGGACAAAACAAGAAGACGCACATCTATCCTTTTTAACAACCTGAATTCTCCCGGCACCGCCAACCATGACGACATGCGTGTTTTTTTATATTTTATCGCCTGATATACATCTATGCTTACAAACTGTGATTTAGGACATATTAGATTTGGTTGTTCCGTAAACTTGGGGCTGAATAATTTTTTTCTTGGAACGCACAGGCAATCTTTACCGGTAACAGCGCAAATAGCCTGTTTTGGCTCTACGGGTAACGGGGCATGTAAATCTTTTATTGCATCTGATATTAATTTATAGATATTCA
>JASFBJ010000057.1 GCA_030149585.1 Desulfobacterales bacterium
AAGTTTCTTATAGGAAAAAATGGCGCCGCGAAATATAAAGCTCGTTCCTAAGATATTTGTATAAATAACGGGTTTGGAATTACCGCATTTTGATAATTATCATATACTCAAAGGAGGCATAACATGCTAGTTAAAGAATGGATGAGTAAAAATGTTATTACCATTGATATTAATGATTCTATGAATACTGCTACACAATTATTAAAAGAAAATAATATCAAAATCCTGCCTGTTTTAGAAAAAGGTAATTTAAAAGGAATTATTACAGACCGTGATTTGAAAAGAGCATCTGCCTCAGATGCCAATTCATTGGAAATTCATGAGCTTCTCTACTTGTTATCCACGTTAAAGGTGGAAAGTATTATGTCCAGGCCGGCAATTACGGTTTTTGCAAATCAGACCATGGAGGAGACAGCCAAAATTCTTTTGGAAAATAAAATTTCAGGTGCGGCAGTATTGGATAATAATGGAGAATTAGCCGGAATTATTACCCAGACTGATATTTTCAAAGCTTTTATTTCATTATCAGGTATCCGCAAAAGAGGGGTTCTAATAGCCCTGCAGCTATCAGACAAGCCTGGAGCTATAATGGAAGTAACCAATATAATAAGAAAATTTGATGGAAGAATGATTAGTATTTTAAGCTCATATAATAATGTCAAAGATGGTTTTAGAAAAGTATATCTCAGAATGTTTGGTATTCCAAAAGAGAGATTGCAGGAACTGCAAAAAGTTCTGGAAGAGAAAGCTAAAGTTCTGTACATTGTCGATCACCGAAAAATATAAGAATAACGGATACTTTTCTAAGCCGCATCTTTTATTCTTCTTTATTAAATTAAAATTATCATATCATGCCCCTTGATTTGGATCTGGCGTGAATTTTCGTCTATAATATTAAACTGAACCTGAATAGAATTCAGCGGCAAACTCTTTGCGAGTTTTTCAGCCCACTCTATCACCACAATACCGTCAGAATCCATAATCTCGGGCAACCCAATTCCTTCCACGTCTAAATAGCCCCCAAGGCGGTATAGATCTACATGAAAAAACGGATAACGACCGGAATACTCATTAATTAAAGTATAGGTGGGGCTGGTAATATACTGCTCAACCACACCAGCGCCCCTGGCAAGGCCCTGCGTAAAGCAGGTTTTTCCGGAGCCGGGTTCTCCACTTAAGGCTATAATCATTCCCTGCTTGAGTTTTTCACCAAGATGCCGCCCAAGAGTTCGGGTTTCTTTAGGAGAGCTGGTTGTAAAGAGCTGTTTTTGTTGACGCATTTTCAATTAAGGTGTATTTGGTGAGCTAATATTTTCCCGAGACTCAAATGAACGCAAAACCACTTCTTGAAAAGGTTCTGATTCATTTCTTAGGGGCAAATTACTGTTTGGAGTTTGCCGGGATTCAAGGTCTCTAATGGTTTCAGGAATAAAATTCATCACTTCCGTGGCCAGAAAGCCACAGGGCCCTTTTGATTTATAAAGATAATCAGCAGCTCTGCCGTGCAAATAAACACCCATCAATGAAGCCTGATCCACGGCATAGCCTTGAGTAATCAAACCCGCAATCATACCTGTCAAAACATCCCCCATTCCACCCGTAGCCATCCCGGAATTACCGGTAGCATTGATAAAAATATGGCCATCAGGCAGGCCGATCACGGTTGAGGCTCCTTTTAACACCAGTACAACTTGAAATTCAGTGGCAAAATTACGGGCGGCTGCAATCCGATCCTTTTGTATTGCGGCAACTGTTTTTCCGCAAAGACGGGCCATTTCACCAGGATGAGGCGTTAAAACCACAGGGATCTTAAGTTCCTTTAAAATTTCTGGATTTTCCGCCAGATTATTTAAGCCATCAGCATCCACCACAACCGGTACTGAACTAAATGCCAATAATTCACAAACCAACCTTGCAAGATCTTTGCTCTGACCGATTCCAGGGCCAATTGCCAGACATTTTTTAGCATCTAAAAGTGTTTTTATCTCATCAAAGGCTTCATAATCAAGCTGCCCGCAACTGGTTTGGCCTAATGGGCATGTCATAACTTCTGTAACCATAGATTCTAAAACCGGATTTAAAGCCTTTGCAACCCCAAGGCTGACAAGACCTGCCCCAACCCGCAAGGCCGACAAGGCAGTCATGGCCGCAGCGCCTGTTTTACCGGTTGATCCGGCCACAACCAGCAGGTGGCCTGCATTGCCCTTATGCGCGTCTGGCGAACGTTTTTTTATAAGTTCCCTGACATTTGCACCGGTTAACAGATGCTGAGGAGAGTTAACAGCCTTTATAACCAGAGAAGGGATGCCAATATCAATAATATTCAGCTGCCCGCTGTATTTGGCCCCAGGCAAGAGAATATGGCCGGTCTTGGCAAAGCCGAATGTGGCTGTAGCCTGAGCTTTGATACAAATACCGCAGGGTTGACCATTATCGGAATTTAACCCGGATGGAATATCTACCGAAAAAACAGGCTGCCTTTGCTGGTTAAGAAATTGAATTACCTGCTTAAAATATCCTTTAACATCAGAATTTAAACCAGTACCGAAAATCGCATCAATCCAGATCTCCTGATGATGTAATAAAATAATTTGTCTTTCAAATGCCGCTGGATCAGGAATTTCAACCACCTTAATATCAAGTTTGTCCAGCAGGCCAAAATTAGCCTTTGCGTCTCCTTGTAGGCGCTCTTTATCAGCTAAAAGAAATACAGTTAGTTTAATTCCCATCTGGAACAAATAGCGCGCCATCACAAAACCATCACCGCCATTATTGCCCGGGCCGGCCATAACTCCGACACTTTTACCATTTAGCGCATTGGGGAAATATTCTAAAAATGCGCGAACAGCTCCTCGACCGGCATTTTCCATTAAAACCCTGCCTGGAAGGCCAAACTCTGCAATGGTCTTTTGATCCATCTTTTGCATCTGAGCGGCAGTTACAAGTTTCATAACTTATTCCTTATTCAATTCCTTTATTAGCGATACCATCTCCCTCACAGCTTTTTCCATACCGCTCATAACCGCCCTTGATATGATGCTGTGCCCAATGCTGAACTCATCGATCTCCCAAAGCCCTTTAAAAGCCTTGATAGTATTATAACAAATTCCATGCCCGGCATTAACTCCCAGCCTGAGTTTATGGGCCAGTTTGGCGGCATCCACAATTTTATTAAAAGCCTGGGTTTTCGCTGTCTGGCTGATTGCATCGCAAAAAACACCTGTGTGTATTTCAATCATATTTGCATTGATTTTATGAGCCAGCCGAATCTGTTCAGATTCAGGATCAATAAAAACACTAACTGGAATTCCACTGTTTTGAAGAGCCGCAATTGTTTCACCAATGCTTCTATTATGAATAATTAAATCCAGCCCCCCTTCGGTTGTAACTTCTTCCCTGCTTTCAGGTACCAAAGTAACCAAGTCCGGTTTTACGTCAAGAGCTATCCCAACCATTTCAGATGTGCAGGCCATTTCCAGAATCAGCTTTGTTTGAACAACCTTACGCAAAATTCTCACATCCCTGTCCTGTATATGACGACGGTCCTCTCTTAGATGAACGACAATTCCGTCAGCGCCTGCCAATTCCGCAAGCATTGCAGCAGTTACAGGATCCGGATAATCAGCTTTGCGGGCTTCCCTTATGGTTGCTATATGATCGACATTAACGGCTAAACCAGCCATTTTTCAACCTCCATCTTTTATTTAAATATTTTTTGAATCTTTTTAAGAAATCACGGAATTTCTTAACAAATATTCGCGGACATAATAATTTTCATTAAAAAATCGCTTTTTTTCTCCATTATAGCGGCTTGCTCTGAATCATTTACATGATCATAACCAAAAAGATGCAAAATCCCATGCACCAGGAGCTGATCAAAGCGCTGTGTTAAACTCATGCCTGCGTTTTTTCCTTCTTGCGCTGCAGTCTCAATAGAGATCACCACATCACCCAAAAGTTCGGGGCTTATATGGGAAAACCTTCCTTCACGCATGGCAAAGGCAATTACATTGGTCGGGCCCTCCCGATCAAGATATTTTTTGTTAAACTCAGCTATTTGCAAATCATCCACAATCAGGAGAGAAAGCTCACCATCAGGACAATCCAAGGCGTTTAAGATGAGCTGTGCTTTTCTTTCCAGAGTTCTGCTTGAGATAGGATAGATTATTTGTTGATTTTCGATCAGAACCGCCATTTTTTCTTTTCCCATTGCCCTGGATTTTATTATCAACATATTCAATCCGATGGTGGTGAATACCGTTTAAAATTTTGTTAAAACTTCTTGCAATGCTATGAAGATCTTTAAGGGTCAACTCACAATTTGATAATTGACCATCCGAAAATATTTTATTAATCAAATTTTGAACCAGTCCCTGAATTCTTGAAGGAGTCGGATTTTCAAGTGCCCTGGAAGCTGCCTCGACTACATCGGCCAGCATTACCAATCCTGCCTCAATGGTCTGAGGTTTGGGGCCTGGATAACGAAAATCATCAATATTAACGGCATCATCTCCTTTTAGTTTTCTTGCTTTTTCATAAAAATAACTTATCAGACTGGTTCCATGGTGCTGCTTGATAGTATCAATAATTTCTTGCCCAAGCTTATTTTGCCTGGCAAGCTCAACCCCGTCTTTAATATGCGCGATTATAATCAGCGCGGACATGGATGGAGCCAGTTTATCATGTTTATTTTTTGTGTTACCCTGATTTTCAATAAAATAGAGCGGCTTTTTAAGCTTGCCTATATCATGATAAAACCCGCACACTTTTGCCAAAAGCGGATTAGCCCCTATTTCTGCTGCTGCAGCTTCCACCAGTGAACCAACAATAACTGAATGGTGATAGGTTCCAGGTGCTTCGATCATCAAACGACGCAAAATCGGCCGGTCAACATTGGCCAGCTCAAGCAATGTTATATCTGTTGTAAAACCAAACCCTATTTCAATCAGAGGTGCTATACCCACGGCCAGAATACCGGAAGTAATGCCTGCTGAAAAGGCAAAGGCCCAGTCCCAAAGGAAGGTCAGTCCAATGGCTGTACCTGCAAAAATATTAATACCTGTTACCAGCAGAATATTCAAAAACCCAAGTTTCAAACCTGCCTTGATAATAACATTACGTTCACGACAATCTATGACCCAATAAGCCCCCATGGCACTGTTAATTAAGAAAAAAAGAAAAAGTTCCATGCGGCCCTGAAACATGAAAGTCGCACAAATGGCAATAACCATGGCTACTGGGGCTGCTATCTCCATGCCTAAAAACAGGCAAACCGTCATCGCCCCGGAGGCAATTGGAATTCCAAAAATAATTGAATTTTTCGATAATAAAAACGACAGGCCAGGCGTTATGCTGTCTCCTAAGACAACCGAAATTTTTACAATAAAAAGAGTAACCAGAAGCACTAAGGATATAAATAACAAATTTTTATTATGGTGTATATTAAATCGGCGCTGATTTCTTAAACAAAGGATATACACCGCCATTAAAAGACAGGTCAGCAGTATGGCTGCGCCCAGGCTGGATACCATAAAGCCATCAGGTGATGACTGGGACTGTAAAGCTTTTAATTTTACAAGCTTGATCTGATCAACCCGCTCTCCTTCGCGAAGAAGCATTTCTCCAGCCTTGATTTTATATAATACAGGTTTAACAGTATCCAGGGCCTTTTTTTTCCGTTCTTCAGTCTCATTAATATTCAGACTGATATTTGGCTGGATTAAACGCTGGGAAAAATCTACAATAAGATTTACCAGATTATAATTTACCTTTTTAAGAAGTGGCTGGCCAATAATGCGCACCATTGCCTTGGCCTGATCCGGTCCGTAAAACTGTTTTAAATTGATAACAAAACGTTCCTTTTGGGTAACCACATTACGCATGGTTATTCCCTTGCCGGTTTCTATTAATAAAGTCTCCTTATTAGCCACCACCCCATTTTCCATAATCCGGGCTAAAATTTTAGCGATCAGCCCTGAAATCTCCGGCGAAAAGGACTCCTCAATTAAAATTTTATATGCGCCCCGGCTGACCTCAATTCCTAATTTCTGCTGGAAAAGCTCCTTATTTTTCCAGACCAGGTCATGGGATATTTGTATCTTTTTTGTTAAGGAAAGCTCTGGGTTATCTGTTATCTGTGAACCAGATACTGGTTTAGAGTTACCATCAAAATTTTCCTGTTGTTTTTGAACTTCTCGCGCTAATATCTTATTAAGATCGTTAAATGCCTGCCGAATTCTCTGAAGCATTTTTCTGCTGAACTGAGGGTCATAATCATACACGGTTAAAACAGCTTCCACGGCCTGTTTACGATTGGCGGCAGTGGCGAAGGAATCTTCACAAAAAAAATCTTTAGAGGCTTTAAGATCATTGGTCACTACATCACCAATTTTATAAGAATTTTTTTGGATCACCAGGCTGGGATATAAAATAATGGTGAAAATTATCACGACTGACAGCAAAAGAATCCAACGAAGCCTGGAATCATAATCACCAATTTTTGTTTTTATTTTAGTTTTTAATTCAGTAACCATATTTAAAAAAATGCGAATTAATTGCGCTGGTTGCGCCCTGCTTCCAGGATTTCATAAGCATTTATGATCTCTTGTACCAGTTTGTGGCGAACCACGTCCTTTTTTGAAAAAAAGATCAGCTTAATACCGCTGATATCCTGCAAAATCTTTTTAGCTTCAACCAAACCCGAAGGCCTTGCGGGCGGCAAATCAATTTGAGTAATATCTCCTGTGATCACAGCCTTTGAACTAAATCCGATACGGGTTAAAAACATCTTCATCTGTTCTGAAGTCGTATTTTGAGCCTCATCCAGAATAATAAAAGAATCATTTAAAGTACGCCCTCGCATAAAAGCCAGGGGAGCCACTTCAATAACTCCCTGCTGCATCAGTCTGGATGCTTTTTCAAATTTCATCATATCATGCAAGGCATCATAAAGTGGTCTTAAATAAGGATCCACCTTTTCAGTTAAATCACCCGGTAAAAATCCCAAGGCCTCACCGGCTTCTACCGCAGGCCGTGTTAAAACAATTCGGTTCACAAGACCATCTGACAGGGCCGCCACCGCCATTGCCATTGCCAGGTAGGTTTTGCCAGTCCCGGCAGGACCAATGCCAAATACAATATCAAAGCGGCGCATGGCGTCAATATATTCTTTTTGAGCTCGGCTTTTAGGTGAAATTGAATGTTTTTTAGCTGTAATGAAAACTGAATCCAAAAAAATATCTTTCAGCCTGGCATTATCATCCTGGCTTAGAAGCCTGACAGCATAATCAATATCAGTGGCATAGAGCGGGTAATGCGCCTCCAAAAGCTCATAAAGCTGTTTCAATATATTTTCAGCCAGGGACCTGTCAATATCATCCCCTTTAATAAACACGGTATTCCCTCTGGCATTAATCGAAACATCCGTGGCATTTGAAATCAGCTGTAAATGATTATTATGTTCCCCAAATAGCTGACGGGAAAGTTCCAGATCAGGAAAAGATAATTGCGTATGTTTATTTTTAGTATTATCAGACATTTTTCAGGCAAAAACAAATCAGAAAATAAGTATCATTACTCCACAAAACAGATTAAATTTTTACCAACCCTTTATTGGTTATAAATGTTATATTCGCATACCTGACTTTTTAATGGATTGCAAACAGCAATTTGCCGTATTTGCCGAAAATTATAAACTTGACTCATAATATAGGCTTTGTTAATAGTTCTAATCCAAGATGGTTTAACCAGACTGTCTCTTAAATCTGTTTTATAAAAGATAAGAGTTAAAGAGGAAATATGAATCCATTTGATGTGGTTATCATAACAGTTATATGTTTTGGTCTGATCCGGGGTATTTTCCGGGGCTTAGTTAAAGAGCTCTCCTCGATTATAGGGGTTTTGGCTGGTTTTTATGGAGCCTACACCTATTATGAATCTTTAACAAAACCCCTTTCGCGCTGGATATCTGATATTGCCTACCTTAACATAACAAGTTTTATGATTTTATTTTGTGCTGTCTTTTTATTAATCAGTATCATAGGTGTTATAATTAAATATCTGCTCAACATCTCTTTTTTAGGCTGGGTTGACAGGATCTGTGGTGCGCTGTTTGGCTCTACAAAAGGAATACTGATTGCTACCGTTCTGATGTTTACTCTGACAGCGTTCCTCCCAGGCGGATCACCGGTTATTAAAAATTCTTCACTGGCGCCCCATCTCACCATTATTGCTGAAAATATGGCGAAAGTAGTTTCTAATAATACCAAACAGGAATTTCTCAAGAAAATAGAAGGGTTAAAAAAATCTTGGAAAATCCATCAGTAAATCAAAACAGTGACTATCTAAATCGTTTAATTAGCCTGATTGAGACATTGCGGGGGCCTGAGGGCTGCCCATGGGACAGGCAGCAAACTCCAAAATCCATATCAATTTATCTGATTGAAGAAGTTTACGAACTGGTAGACGCAATTTTAGAAAATGATCTTAACGGAATTTGTGAAGAACTTGGTGATGTTCTTTTTCAGATCCTCTTCATTATTTCGCTCAATAAAGAAAATTTCGATCTTGCCCAGGTTATCGAAAAAAACATCTCCAAAATGGTCACCCGTCATCCCCATGTATTTGGCGATAAAAAAATCAAAACCACAAGGCAGGTGAAAAAACAGTGGGCGGCTCTTAAAAAAGCTGAAAAACAAAATCTGCCGCAAAAATCTATTCTCGATTCCGTACCATCGGGGCTGCCGGCCATGGTACGGGCCTATAGAATTTCACAACGAGCTGCCGAAACAGGATTTGACTGGGATAATATTGCGGGAGTAACACAAAAGGTTCTTGAAGAATGGGAAGAGTTTCAAGCTGAGTTAAAAAAAGAAGGGCAATCAGATGGGAATAAAAAAAATATCTCCCTTGAATTCGGGGATATGCTGTTTACCATGGTCAATGTCGCCAGATTTGCCGGAATCCACCCTGAGACAGCCCTTGCTGAAGCAACCCGCAAATTTGAAAAACGGTTCAGGCATATGGAAAAAAATGTAAATCAGAACGGCCGTAAAATTGATATGGTTTCCCGTTCAGAGCTGAACCAGTTATGGCTGACTGCCAAGGAAAATGTTTCAGATTAATTTAGTCAAACTAAATAAATCAGTCCTAAGGTCAAATCAGCCATCAACTTTTCCCATAGATGGTGGAATTCTAATAATCAAATTACCATTTTTATCATATTTTTCAAATACAATCTTGGAATCTTCAAGATTATATTTAGTGCTGGACTCTTCCGGCTCTTTTTTTAATTCTGTTCCCTGTCCATTCTCAGCTTTTTCAACAGGCCTGACTTCTCTTATTTTTTCAACCCGTTGCAAAGCCTGATCATTTTCCGTTCCTGCCACCTGAGTCGTAATTCGGGTAGCAATTCTTGCTGTTGCTTCACCCAATGTATCTAGCATGGTTTACCTCCCTTAAATTAGCTGAATTTTACTCGGTCTAAAAAAATTCCGCTATAGCTGTCTGATCTAATCTATTGACTAAACCTCCGGAATTTTCTACAGAGATATAGGCGGTTGTTTTATTATTACCTTCATCTACTGTGTTAAAAACAAAACGTGCTTCCTTCTCAGATGCCAAATTATTATAACCGTTATTTTTGATCTCAGACTGATTGCTGGTTGCTTTTTCAGACTCTTGGGAATTAATATCATAATTTGTTATTTTGCTTATAATATCTTTTGCAACCTGATCAATAACAGCTTTACGTTTGGCTGTTCCAGAAAGAATGACCTTGTCTGTTATGGATTTAGCAGACATCTCATTTTGATGATTTTTATTATTATTTTGTCCAAGCTGTTTGCGATATTGGTTAAGCACATTATTTATTTGATAACTTTGAATCTGCATATATTTTTCCCCTTTAATTACTATATCGGCTGTTTTTCATAAAACTTTAGATAAAATCATTATCAATAGAAAATTTAATTATGTTCTTATTAAGGGTTAATCAATATAATCAAACAGATAATCCCGAATATGCGGCATTCACATTAATTATAAAAAAGACTTTAAATGAATATCTATGTTAATTATAAAGCAATCACTAATCTTTTAAGCCAGGCTAAGGAACAAAAGAGAAACTTTCTTAAAGCTGTCACCAATGGCCGACAACCCCAAAGCCATTGAAGCTAAACTCTCTGACATGCCTGCATTCAAATAAATCAGATCCAACCCCGGTTCTTTTTCGGCCACTTATCCCCTTAGTCTGTTTTTTTATTTTTGGCATTATTATAGGAGACTGGTGCCCCGGTTATAAATTTTTTGCCGGAGCAATTATAACGGCTGTTTTTCTTGCTGCTTTGCACATCATAAAAACAAATAAAAAGAGTCTTATCACTCCTCTAATCCTGTTTTTGGGGCTGGGATACCTTTCTATCCAGCCCTGGTCAGCACCGGATTATGCAGCCAATCATATAATTCATTATTATGACACCCATTCATGGGAAATCATAGGCCTTATCGCCAATCATCCTGTTAAACGCAATAACAGAACCATCCTGTATTTAGATCTGCAAACTTTGGCACATAAAAAACAAATACTGCCGGTCAAAGGCAAAATCAGAGTAACGGTTTTAAATAATAATCTTTGTCTGGATAAAGGAGCTACAATCCGTTTTCAGGCAAAAATTAAATCAATCCGCAATTTTAATAATCCAGGAGGTTTTGATTATGAACGATATATGCGATATCAAAAGGTCAGCGGCAGTTCCTATGTGTATGGAACAAAGATTCTAATTTTAAAAAAACAACCTCATTCAAATATCTCATCCTGGATTAACCACCTTCAACAAGGTGTGGTAACCTTAATTTCCAGGTCCGCTGCTGAGAATGAAAAATATCATGAAGCACGAGCAATTCTAAAGGCTCTGCTTATAGGAGATAAGAGCAGTATAGAAAAACCCCTTAAAAATGCATTTAATCGAGCAGGGGCCAGTCATCTGCTGGCTATTTCAGGACTTCATATTGGAATCGTGGCCACGGTCTCATTTATAATTTTCAGCAGACTTCTAAGCAGAATTAACTTTTTCCTCCGGCAGGCCTGGGTTGCCAAAGGAGCGGCCATATTATCCTTTTTTCCAGTGGTATTTTACGGTCTTCTGGCCGGCATGGCCCCTTCAACCCAGCGCGCCGTTATCATGACGACCATGTTTTTGCTTTCATTTATGATAGAAAGAGAAACAGAACCAGTCAACACTCTGGCAATTGCAGCCATGCTGATATTATTCCTGGATCCCCCTGCCCTTTTTTCAATCTCCTTTCAGCTCTCCTTTGCAGCAGTTTTCGCAATAATTTATGGACTTTCAAAAATCAGTCCTATTAATTTTCCTCAAAAATCAAAGAGTTTTGTTATCATAAATAAAATTTATCTGTTTTTCATGGTGTCTTTATTTGCCATATCAGGCACCGCTCCATTGGTGATGTTTTATTTTAATCAGATCTCCCTGACAGGTCTTATTTCAAACATGATCCTGATACCTTTGATTGGTTTTCTGGCAGTTCCTATAGGGCTTTTGGCCATAATCATACTGCCTATAACCTTTTGGGGAGCCAAATTACTTATCATTTGTGCTCTTTTCATTCTCGAAAAATCAATTTCCCTGGTTTATTTTGCAGCAGGCTTTCCTTTTTCTGCAATAAAAACCTTCACCCCAACAAGTTTTGAAATTTTTCTGTTTTTTCTTTTAATCTGGGCTTTTTTTAATTTAAAAACCAGCCGCTGGGCCAGATATGCCGCTATAGCAGCAATTTGTGCTGTTTTAGCTGATAGTGGCTATTGGGTTCATAAAAGATTTTTTCATCAGGAGCTTAAGGTAACTGCCATTAACGTAGGTCAGGGCAGCGCTGCCCTGCTTGAACTGCCAAAGGGCCCTTGCGTGCTCATCGACGGAGGTGGATTTAATGATAATCTGATCTTTGATGTGGGCGAAAGAATAATTGCTCCCCTGCTGCTGCAAAAGAGAATCAAAACCCTTGATCTGATTATTCTATCTCATCCCAACAGTGATCATTTAAATGGGCTTTTATATATTTTACAAAATTTTTCTGTAAAAGAGGTCTGGACCAATAATCAGCCTTGCGATACAATGGGATATCGCAACTTTCTCAAGATTATTGAGCAGCGGAAAATACCCTTTCCTGAATTTTCAAAAATACCGCGTAAACATTCTTTTAATAAAGTCATTCTTAAAATCCTGTCACCTGAAACTCATTTCAGGAAAAATTATCAGCGAGAAACCCAGTCAGACTTAAATAATAATTCACTTGTTGTAAAGGTGATTTTTAACTCAACCTCCTTTCTTTTTCCAGGTGATATTATGCGCCAAACCGAAAAAAAGCTGGTCGCAAAACAATCGCCAAAAGAGCTCCAAAGCATGGTATTATTTGCGCCCCACCACGGCAGCAAATCATCAAGCACCCCTGAATTTATAAAAAAGGTTGATCCTGACATCGTTGTTATATCAGCGGGCTGGAAAAACCGTTTTAAATTTCCTCATCCAAAAATTATCAAGCGCTATCAAAAAAACGGGTGTCAACTATTTCGCACTGATATTTGCGGAGCCATCACCATTTTCAGTGATGGATCAAATATTAGGATCAAACCATTTCTCGGCACTGAAAAGGGCTGTATGTAAAAGTTTTGTAAAAAGCCTGCTCGGTATTGTAATATAACCTATCCCGCATTATTATTATATAATTGCTTTGACAGATCATAGTTTATAATTGGTTAGCCCCTTAGAAATTGAAAATAGTATAATAAGAAATTAAGGGTATAAAGGTTTTTTTATGAATGCTTTTCCAGAACTAAAATTCGGTAATCTTTGCAGTAAAGCAGCTATTATCCAGGGCGGCATGGGAATTGGTGTCTCACTTTCAGGGCTGGCCGCAGCCGTAGCCAACGAGGGCGGAATCGGCGTAATAGCGGCTGCCATGACGGGCATCGGCAAACCAGATAGTGGCTCCAATATCGACCAGTCCAACATCATCTCCTTAAAACAAGAGATCCGTCTGGCCAGAGCTAAAACCAGCGGTATTATAGGAATAAATATTATGGTGGCTTTAACAAGCTTTGGCGACCAGGTAAAAGCCGCTCTTGAAGAAAAGATTGACATCATCTTTGCCGGGGCTGGTTTACCGCTCAACCTGCCGGGCTATTTACAAAAAGGCGATCTAACAAAGCTGGTCCCCATTATTTCATCAGCTCGAGCTGCAAAAATAATAATACAAAAATGGCTGAAAAGGTATAGCTACCTTCCTGATGGTTTTGTTGTTGAAGGCCCCATGGCCGGAGGCCACCTTGGTTTCAAACCCGAGCAGCTGGATAACCCTGATTTTTGTCTGGAAAAACTGGTTAGCGAAGTTCTGGTGGAAGTAAAAAAATACGAGAACAAATATCAAAAAAGAATCCCGGTAATTGCTGCAGGAGGAGTTTATAACGGTAACGATATTCGAAAATATCTTAAACTCGGAGCATCAGGGGTGCAGCTTGGAACCCGCTTTGCGGTTACCCATGAGTGCGATGCAGACTTAAAATTTAAACAAGCCCTGATTAATGCAAAAAAAGAAGATCTGGTTATCATCAAAAGCCCGGTAGGCCTGCCGGGACGAGCTGTATCCAATCAATTCCTGCAAGATGTAAAAAAGGGCAATAAAAAGCCGTTTAAATGTCCTTTCCACTGTATTAAAACCTGTGACCCTGAAAATACCCCTTATTGCATCAGTCTTGCACTGGTAAACGCCAAAAAGGGCAGATTAAAACACGGCTTTGCCTTTGCCGGTCAAAATGCTTACAGGGTAAACAAAATCATGTCGGTTAAAGAACTGATGGATGATTTAAAGCATGAATACATAAGTGCCTGCAATACACATATTAATAATGCAATTTTATCATCAGCAATCATCTCATCAATTCAAATGCAGGGCCAAACGCATGGAAATACCTGTGATTCCCATGCAAAAGCATGAGAACCACAGGCCAGAACCAATTGAAAAACGTATAAAACAAAAAATAAAGAGTACCTAAAAAGGAATATCATCCTCTTCCGGTGGTGGTGGCTGATATGCTGATTCCGCTTCTCCGCCGGCAAAACCTCCGCCGCCCTTTTGCGCAGGTCGTTGTGCTGCAGGCTGGCTTTTATTCTGGGGGGTATAGCCCTGGTTTGCACCCCCGGGATCATTATAGGTATCTTTACCACCCAAGAACTGGACAGTACTGGCTGTAATTTCCGTAGTATATCTGGTGACCCCATCTTTTTCCCATGATCTTGTCTGCAAACGGCCCTCAACATATACCTGGCGGCCCTTGGCAAGATACTCCCCGCATATTTCACCAAGCCTGCGCCAGGCAACAATTCGATGCCATTCGGTCCGCTCTCTTTTCTCACCGCTATCTCTATCTTTCCACTCTTCAGAAGTCGCTATACTGAAATTAGCTACAGCCGTACCATCTGGAGTGTAACGCATCTCTGGATCACGTCCCAGGCGACCCACTAAAATCACCTTATTTACTCCAGCCATTTTTCACCTCCAAATAAATTATTAATTCATGGTTAAAATTATACTCTTAATAACTTCCCTTATTCTTATCTTTTTTTTCAGCAAACCATTTTACCACTTTACCAATAAATGGTTCTTTAGCAAGGATTGCGCCATGAGGACAGATTTCAATGCAGCAATAACAGCGAATGCAGTCTGTATAATTAAATCTGA
>JASFBJ010000253.1 GCA_030149585.1 Desulfobacterales bacterium
AACAGCGGGCCTTTTATACGCATTAACTGTGGAGCAATTCCAGAAGAGCTGCTTGCAAGTGAACTCTTTGGTTATGAGGAAGTAGCCTTTACAGGAGCAAAAAAGGGCGTCAAAATCGTCAAATTTGAGATGGCAAACCACTGTACTATTTTTTTAGATGAAATTTCATCACTGCATATTGGGATGCAACCAAATTTATTAACGGTTTTGCAAAATCATGAGATCGAAAGGATTGGCGGCAACAAGGTTGTCAAGCTAGATTTTCGGGTCATCTCCGCCACAAATAAGAATTTGAAAAACATGGTGGATAAGGGCAATTTTCGTAATGATCTTTTCTATCGCCTGAATGTGCTGAACCTTGATCTTTTACCTCTCAGAAAAAGAAAGGATGATATCCCACTGCTTGCCGACCATTTCATAAAATCATTAAATGACGAATATGGTTTGAAAATTGATAAAATAGAGTCAGACGTGTTAAATATTTTTTTTGATTGGGCCTGGCCCGGAAATGTGAGAGAATTGAGAAATATTCTGGAACGGGCAGTGCAGGTCAGTGATAAAAAATGTGTAAAAGTGGCGGATCTGCCGGATTATATGACGGTCTCCCTATCGGCCACTAAAAACAAAAACAACAATAATCTAAATATCATAAAAACCAGCAAGGATAATGCAGAAAAAAAGCTGCTTGAGTCCGCCCTGGTCAGCAATAACTGGAATAAGTCAAGAGCTGCCAGGCAGCTTGGAATTTCAAGATCACATCTCTATGCTCTGCTGAAAAAATATCATATGCAGCCACCCTCATAACTTTTTTCGAACAGCTGATTTTTGTTTAGTATAAAACATTTAACATACGGGACTCAAGCATTTCCAGGGCAAAGTCTGGCAAGGCCGTCCAACTGTTACCGAATTATGTCTTTTAAGCAATCTACATTGATTGCCGCACATTAATTTACATATTTTATTTAACAGCCTTTGCGATACGCACTTGCAGCCTTTTGACAAACATCTGTCTGCCGGCCAATGCACCAGCTGGTAATATTACCGCCGTCATCATTTGGGCCAGGATTATGAAAGACAAATTTTGCGACAAAGATACTAAATCCATAATGTTCAGAATTTATTGTGTGGATGGCTTACCAATAAAATTGAAATGGAAGTAAAAATATATATGGCCCAACTGGAAAAAAGGGAATATGGTTGAGCAAGGGTATCTCCAAAGCGATATGGCCAGCTCTGCTTACGGCAAAACATTTTTTTAAGCGTCAAAGCCGGCTTTTTTCTTGACACTCTCAGTAAATCTAAATATAAACATGGACAAGGTAATATGTATAGATTATATTTCAATAAATTAAATACGTTGTTTGTTAAAAATTTCATCCAGCGTGCCATTATAATTTTCTCAGGTTTTTGCTTTAGCCTTTTGAAACTAATTATCGAAAAATCTATACTTATAAAGGGGAATCTCGTGAAATTCGAGAGCGAGCCCGTCGCTGTAATCGGGGACGAAAACCGCTGTATGCCACTGTCTGCGACAATTAGCTAAAAGCATGCTTTTGTTTTTTTTACTTTTTAAAATAAAGCAGATTATATGCTTAGATAGCTCAAACTTTTAAATACCAATTATTTAGATGGGAAGTTAAAAGGATAGATGGGAAGGCGCGGTTATTAGGATAATCCGAAAGCCAGAAGATCCGCCTTAAATATAAAACAATTCCTCGAACAGCAGGAAGTTATAGTTATAGAACTGTGGATTAAAACAGGGCGTCCCAGGTCATTTTATTGACTTGGGATTTTTAGTTTATAGGATTGGATTTTATGGATAAGTTGATAGAAAAAATGTTAACGGGCAATATTGTCTCGGCTGCACAGCTGATTACCATGATAGAAAACGACAGGGTCAAGGCAAAAAAAATTATCAAAACAATTTTTCCTTTCACTGGTAATGCCTACATTATAGGTGTCACTGGTTCGCCTGGAGCGGGGAAAAGCACATTGATTTCTGAGTTAATCAGGGTATTGAGCAAATCCGGCCGAACTCTTGGAGTTATAGCCGTTGATGCTTCAAGTCCATTTACAGGTGGGGCTGTACTTGGTGATCGAATCAGAATGCAAAAAAATGAAGAGAAAAATGTGTTTATTCGCAGCATGGCCACCAGAGGGAACCTTGGCGGGGTGTCAAAAGCAACGAGAGATACCTCTTACGTCATGGATGCGATGGGCCTTGATATAATAATTATCGAAACTGTAGGGGTAGGACAGGTTGAACTTGAAATATCAAGGATAGCATACACTACAATTGTTGTGCTGGCACCAGGAATGGGGGACAGCGTTCAGGCTATGAAAGCCGGCATTATGGAGATAGGGGATATTTTTGTAGTGAATAAGGCGGATCGAAAAGGCGTAGATGAAACATATAATGATATTAATGGTGTCTTAAGCTATAAAACTTTCGGTAATAACTGGAGACCAAAAATCTATAAAACGATTGCAAGTAAAAGTAAGGGCATTGCCGAACTTGTCGATGGGTTGCAAGAGCATGAAAAGTATTTAAAAAAAACGGGTTTGTTAAACAATAAATACTACGACAAAGAACAACTTCTTGGCCTTATTAAAGAACGAATAGAAAACCGAATAATACACAGTAACAAAAAAAAAAAATATGTTTATTATTATGTCAAAGAAATTATTGCCAGGAGAATAGATCCTTATTCTGCTTCAGAAATGATTTTAAAGGAAATGAATTTTTAAAAAACAGGAATCTTTATTATTTTTTTGCCCGAGTAATTTTTCAGAGTACCTGCAAACAAAAAATGCTTATTTTTTTTTAAAATGTAACTTACCGCTAACAAAGGAGGAATATCGCATGACAATGTACACTAAAGATGCAATGGACAAGATCAAAGAAGCCAAAAAAGAATGGGAAGAAGGCCCTTTAAAAAAAACTTTGGACCGTTTTAATGTCACAGAAAGCCCCACAAAAAATTTTACACCGCTTGATATAAAAAATTTTGATTTTCTAAAAGATGTGGGATTTCCCGGAACACCTCCATATGTTACCGGAAAATATCCTGTCAATGCCGTTCAAACCACATGGGGCAAAGGAAGTACAGTCGGAGCAAAGGCTAAATTCAAACGCGCCGGACGTTATTCCGGGTTTGGAACTCCTGAGGATACCAGAGATTATTATAGGGAAACCATGGAAAAGGGATTTAGGGTCGGCGGCCCCAACCTTGCTTGCGATCTGCCGACACAGACGGGAATCGATTCTGATGATGAATTTGCTGAAGGCGAAGTGGGAAAAGTAGGGGTTGCGATTGACTCTTTGAGGGATTTTGAAATAATTTATGAAGCCTTTACCGGTGACATGGATCTTGACAAAATTGCTTCTAACTGGACAGTCAACGGAACTAGTAATTTTTTTATTGCAATGTATATAGCTCTTGCCCAAAAACGTGGAATTCCTATAAACAAGTTGCAGGGGACACCGCAAAACGATATTCTTAAAGAGTATGTTGCAAGGGGAACCCAGATATTCCCGGTTAAACCATCGATGCGCATGCAAAGAGATACAATTACATATTGTACCGAGCATATGCCCAAATTTAACATTATGAGCATCAGTGGTTACCATATGCGGGAGTTTGGTGCCAGCAGGACACAAACAGTTGCATTTACAATCGCCAGCGCCCTTGCTTATTACAGGTTAGGGAAAGACGCCGGACTTGATGTTGATAAATTTTCCAGGCGGATGACGTGGCTCAGCTTTGGAGGCGGAATGGAAGTTTTAAAAGAACTTTCAGTCCGACGCGCTGCAAGACGCGTATGGGCAAAGGTTATGCGGGATAAATTAGGATCAAAAAATCCAGGTAACTGGATAATTCGAGAGCTAGGCGGTGTTTTGTGTGGTTACTGGACTGCAACCAAGCAACGACCTTTGAATAATCTTATTCGCTCCACTCTGAGCGGAGCATTTAGTGCATTAATTGGAGATCCTCCTAGTTGCGCTCCTTCCTACGATGAACCGCTGGGTCTTGGACACAGTCTTGAAGCACAGCAGTTAGAAGAAGATGGTGCCAGAATTATTATGGAAGAAGCAAGACTTTGTGATGTTTTTGATCCTTTTGCAGGTTCTTATTATATAGAATCTCTGACCAGTCAATATGAGGAAGAAATAATGGCTCTCATAGACAAGATCGAAGAAATGGGAGGTGCGGTTGAAACCATTGAAAACGGTTGGATGAAAAATGAGATAATCAGGAATTCCGATGATTGGCGTAAAGGAATGGAGTCAGGAGAAAACATACAGGTCGGCGTCAATAAATATACTGGAGACGACGAGATAGAAGTAACTACTCATAGAACAGTTCAGTATGATCCGACCGGGCGTGAAACCGTTGAGCAAAGAAAAATAGATGGCCTCAAAGAATTAAAATTAAATCGGGATAATGAAAAAGTAACTGCTTCTCTAAAAAGAATAAAAGATGCGGCTCAGGATGAAAGTGTAAACCTTCTGCCTTTATTTGTAGAAGCAGTTCATGAGTATGCCACAATGGGTGAAGTTTATGAGCAACTGCGGGATGTCTTTGGAGAAGCATTATAAAAGGTAGCAAATTCGCAAGAAAAATTATTTACGCAGTATATAGCTCCTGGAATTTAAATAATTAATTTCAGCAGAGATATAGGAAAAATCTGAGACTGATGCACTGTTGTTTAAGAGGCACGGAAAAAAAATAAATCCACAAAATTGCGCTGAATGTGGATTTATTTCTTTCTGGGGCACTAAAGTACGTCAGTCAAAGGTTTTAACTACTAATGCAGCGAATATTCATTATGTCGGAGCTATATTTTTTACAACAGGTTAGGGTCACGGAAAAAAATAAATCCGTAAAATTACCAACTTATTTTTGTGATAATCCTTTTGCGATTATTAAAATCAAATTAAATATAATCATTATTTATTCGGCGTATTTTTTTTTCATCTACGTTTATAATCATTTTTTTGAACGTGGACAAAATTTTTATAGCATTTTTAGGCATCCTTCATTAATGTCCAAAGATAGTTTACACTTTTGACGGTTCTCGCTTTCTACCAAGAAACTCTTTCGATCAATCGCAAGTTTCTTATAGGAAAAAATGGTGCCGCGAAATATAAAGCTCATTCCCACGCTCCAGCGTGGGAATGCATACCACATAGGGTTCCCACGCTGGAGCGT